>WGAK01000216.1 GCA_015494815.1 Anaerolineales bacterium
CCGGCCAGGTTGGTGACCCGAACCTGGAAATCGCGCTCGCCGGCCGGGGGCATGGTCAGCAAGGGGGTCTCCTCCAGATACACCGGGGGCGTGACCTCCACATCGCCGCACAAGCCGGCCTCGGCAAAGGTTTCCGCGAACTGCGCGTACGTGTCGGGCCTGGCGAACTCGGCCAGGGTGGGGGCCTGAAGGCGGGCCGAAAAGAGCCGCACCGCGCGCCGCGCGTCCAGCGCCACCAAAATCATCTGATAATCGGGGGCATCCTTCAAGCGGAAGACATCGCCGTAAACGACATACTTCCCGTTGAGGTGCAGCGCAATGTCGGCCAGGGAATACTCGCTTTCCTCGCCTCGCAATTGGGCTCTGGCCATGGCGGCCAGCATCTCTTCGGCCATGATGGAGTTGAAGAACGACACCCGCGTCGCGGTTTGCTGCAACTGGGCGGTCAAGGCGTGCTCCATGGGCGCGGCGAAGGCCGCCTGTTCTTCCGCAGAAATGCCGCTGCCGAAGTTGAAGGCGAAAACCACGGCCCTCTCGCAGAGCGATTGCGCCTCACCGGCCTGGTGCGCTGTTCCGAGGCTGGCCCCAGGCTGCACGCGAGCGGCATCGCCCACCCCTGCCAGCGCCAATGCCGGTCGGGCGAGCAGGTGCGACCCTGCGCTCGCGGTCAGGGTCGCCGTCCCGCCGCAGGGGATGGTCACGAACTGCGAGCGGGGCGCGGTGCCGTCGTCGGGCTGCAGCAGCACAAAGGCCGGGCCCGAGGCGACTTCGAGGCGAAAGTGGCCGTCGGTGGTGTGCTGCGTCAGCGGCCGGGCCCGAGGGCCGGCAGGAAAGACGCTCACCCAGCCCGGCCCGCCCAGGGCGCCTTCCAGCGCGCCGGGGCGGGTGCACACTTCCAGGGTGAGGGCCGCGGAAGTCCATTCCTCCATATCCGGTTCGTCCAGCGCCTCCAGGGCTTCCAGGTCGTTCCCGGCCTCGGCCAGGGCCTGCTGATAGGCCGCGGTATCCGCGGCCACCAACTGATACTGGCCCGCCTCTCCACCCCGCAGGTACAAATCCCGGCCCACGAATTCCCCCAGCGGGACGCCGAAGAAGGGGCCGGGCACCAACAGGCCCTCCGCGTCAGGCACCAGGCGCAGGGTGCCTTCGGACTCCACGGACCCGCTGGCGGGGGGCGCCGGCCCTTCCTCCGCCGCCGGCGCTTCGTCGGGCGGAGGCGGGGTGAACTCGATAAAGGCGTACAGCCCCTCGGGCAGGCCGTAGGCATAAGCCCGCACCCGAATAGCCTCGCCCGGCTCGACCACGGTGCGCTCCATGACCAGCCAGAGTCCCGGCTCCGTCACCACGCGAAACGAGCCCGAGACCAACGAGCCTTTTTCGTCCGTCACATAGGCCAGGGCCGTGCCCGCGGCGGCCTGCTCGGGAATCACCACGCGGGCCTCGCCGTCCTGGAAGGGCACCTCGACCACGGCCTCGGTACCCGGGATGGCATAGCGCAGAGTGCCGCGCGAGAGCGTGTCGGAGCGTATTCGCACCTCGGCGCCCGGCTCGACCACTTCGGGGTCAAAGGTCAGGCGGCCGAAAACGGGCAGGTCCTCGGGGTTGACCGGCTCTTCGGCCGGGGATGGGTCCACCTCGACGCCGGGGGCGGCCCCCTCCACGGCGGCCGTGGTGTCTGGGGCAGGCCCGGAAACGGCGGGCGTGGACTCCGCAACCGGCCGACACCCGGCCAGCACCGCAAGCCCCCCTACCATCAAGGCGCACCATAACATGCGTGACATGGGATGTTTCCTCCTGGATGGAACGCGCGGGCAACGGCGCTTGTTAATGTTATCATCTGCGAAAACAAAATGATTATCGAAAATCCCCAAAAGGCCATGCTCGAGGCCGCAACCGCCGTGATGCGCTTCTCATTTGCGCGGCTCGTGCCCCACAGCACAAGCGCGGGGGCCAACGGGGCGCGTGCCGATGTGGCCGAAATCGGTGAATGGGCAATCGTGGGGCGCAGGGCCGGAGGTGACTTTGGAGGCATGGGCGGGTTGGGGCTTGGAAGAACAGCCAACACCCCTGGCGTGTCATGGCGAGCCGCCACAGGCGGCGAAGCCATCTCCTGCGTGGGCCCGGCGAGGGCCTGGGCGTCTCGTGAGACGGCATAGGCTCCTGTCTGACGGCGTCAGGAGATTGCTTCGGGCGCTTCGCGCCCTCGCAACGACACATGCGAGGATGCCTGCCGCGGACAGTAGGTCGCACTTGATATACCCCCCTTCGGCAACTTTTGAGCGCCCCCGCCGCGCAGCATTGGCTTTTTTTCACCCGTCCCCGTGGTATAATGAGCGCCAACCGCGGCCAGGGCGTCCATTTTGGCCGTTTCTCCTTACGCGAGGCCTTCGATGCAGGTGGAACTCCGCAACATCCACAAATTTTTCGGCCCGGTGCATGCCAATCGGGGCATTACCCTCACCATCCCCGCCGGCACCATTCAGGGGCTGTTGGGCGAAAATGGAGCCGGGAAGAGCACCTTGATGAAAATCCTCTCCGGCTTCATCCGGCCCGACCAGGGTGAGATTCGCCTGGACGGCCAATCGGTCACCTTCCATTCCCCCGCCGATGCCCTGGCGCAGGGCATCGGCATGTTGCACCAGGACCCGCTGGACTTCCCGCCTATGCGGGTGTTGGACAACTTCGTCACGGGCAGCCCCGGTGGACTGTTGCCCGACCGCGAGGACGCGCGGCAGGCCCTGCTTTCCATCAGCCAGCAATTCGGCTTCTCGCTGGACCCCGACGCGTATGTGGACACGCTCACCGTGGGCGAGCGGCAGCAGTTGGAAATCGTGCGCTTGCTCTGGCTGGGCGCGCGGGTGTTGATTTTCGACGAGCCCACCACCGGCATCAGCGCGCAACAGCGGCAGAAACTCTTTGCCGCGCTGCGTCGTCTGGCCGATGAAGGCCGTACCATCATCTTCGTGACCCACAAACTGGAAGAAGTGCAGGCCCTGTGCCATCGCGTGGCCGTGTTGCGGGCCGGTGAACTGGTGGGCACGGCCGATGCCCCCTACGACCTGGACCGCCTGGTGGAGATGATGTTCGGCAAGGTCATCTCCGTGGGCCGCGCGGACCCCGTCCCCCTGGGCGAGACCGTGCTGGCGCTGGAAGACCTGGCCGTGGAGGACCATCGCCTGAACATTCGCGGGGTCACGCTGAACATTCGGGCCGGCGAGGTGGTGGGCCTGGCAGGCATGGAGGGCAGCGGCCAGCGCCGCTTGCTCCGCGCGGCCGCGGGGCTCATTCGGCCCACGGGCGGTCGGGTGCGCTTCCTGGGCCGGGACATGACCGGCCGGCCCTACCTGGACTTCCACCGGGCGGGCGCGGCCTATATCCCCGCGGACCGCATGACCGAGGGGCTCTTCCCCGACTTGACCATCGCAGAGCATGTGGCCCTGGCCCGGCAGCGGGTGGGCTTCTTCTTGCGCGCCGAGGCCATGCGCGCCTGGGCCCAGGAGGCCATCCGGCACTTTTCCATTCGGGGGCGGCCCGAAACCCCCGCGCGGGCGCTTTCGGGCGGCAATCAGCAGCGCCTGTTGCTGGCCCTGATGCGCCCCGACCTGCGCTTGATTTTCATGGAACACCCCACCCGCGGGCTGGATTTGGAATCTGCACTGTGGATTTGGGGCCAACTCAAAAACCGCTGTCGGCAGGGCGCGGCCCTCTTCTTCATGTCGTCCGACCTGGAGGAACTGCTCAACTACAGCGACCGGGTGCTGGTGTTCTTCGGCGGGCGTGTTTCACGGCCTTTGCCGGCCACAGAATTGGATGTGGAAAAACTGGGCCAACTCATCGGCGGCTATGGCTTCGACCGGGTCGTCAACACCGCGGCCCCGGCCGCACACACCGAGGGCGAGGCAGCATGAACCAAAACATGACCTGGCGCGAAACCTTGCTGTACCGGGGCGGCGCGGTGCTGTTGGCTCTGGCGCTGACCTCGCTGGTCATCTGGGTGAGCAGCCCCTCGACCCCGCCGTGGGAGGTGCTGGGTCTGGTCTTCCGGGGCGCGTTCTCCACCCCCGCGCAGGGCGGGCTCTCGTGGAAGAAAGTGGCCGATGTGCTGGTCGCCTGGATTCCCATGCTTTTGGCCGCGGCCGGGCTGCTCATCACCTTTGCCGCGGGGCTGTGGAACATCGGCGTGGAGGGGCAAATCGTCATGGGCGCGGTGTTCACCACCTGGGTGCTGCGGCTGATGCAAGACAGCACCGCGCCGCCGGCGTTGGCGCTCACCCTGGCCCTGGTGGCCGGCGCGGTGGGCGGCGCGCTGTGGGCGTTGGGAGTGGGCCTGCTGCGCACTTATGGCGGGGTGAACGAAATCTTCGGCGGCCTGGGCCTGAACTTCGTGGCCACCACCGTGGTGCTGTGGCTGATTTTCGGCCCCTGGAAGCGCCCCGGCATCGGCTCCATGAGCGGCACCGAACCCTTCCCGCCCGAACTGCACCTGCCCACCTGGGGCGATACCCGGCTGAGCGGCGTGGCGTTGCTCATCGGCCTGGGAGGCATGGCCCTGGCCTATGTGCTGCTCAAAGGCACCTCGTTCGGCCTGCGCCTCAAAGCCGTGGGGAACAATCCTCGGGCCGCGCGCCTCATGGGCCTGCGGCCCGCGCGTTACATGATGCTGGCCTTTGGCCTGGGCGGCGCGCTGGTGGGCCTGGCCGGGTCCATTCAGGTCACCGGCGTGTACTACCGCCTCATCCCGGCCATTTCCAGCGGTTACGGCTGGCTGGGGCTGCTGGTGTGCATGCTGGTGAACTTCGACCCCACCTGGGCGCCGTTGGTGGCGCTGTTCTTCGCGGCCATCAACATCGGCAGCATCCAGTTGCCCATCGTGCTGTCCCTCGACTCCAGCCTGGCGGGCGTCATCCAGGGCTCGCTGGTCTTCTCCTTCCTCTTCACCGAAGGGCTACGGCGCCTGGTGCTCCAACGGCGGGCCCGGGCCGCGGCTTCTTGACCACGCGGGAGTGCATCCATGACCTGGGACACCATCCTCACCGGCTTGGCCGGCGTCGTCGCGATGGCAACCCCGGTGGTGTTCGCCACCTTAGGGGAAACCCTCACCGAGCGGGCCGGGGTCATCAATCTGTCGGTCAACGGCACCATCTTGCTGGCCGCCATGGGCGGCTTTGCCGCGGCCCTCACCACCGACAACTTGTGGCTGGGCTTTGGGGTCGGGATGCTCATCGGCGGCGTGGTGGCCGCGCTGCTGGCCTTCACCAGCCTGAGCCTCAAGCAGTCGCAAATCGCCGTGGGCTTCGTGCTGGCCCTGCTCACGCGCGACCTGGCCTACTATCTGGGCAACCCGTTCGTGGGCAAGCAGGGCCCCCGGGTGCCCGTGATGACCTTGCCCGGCCTGAGCCGCATTCCCGTGCTGGGGGCTTTGCTGTTTGACCACGACCCCTTGACCTACCTGAGCATCGTGCTCATCTTCGTCACCTGGTTCTGGGTGTACAAAACCCGCCCCGGCCTCATCTTGCAGGGCCTGGGGGAGCGCCCGGCCGCGGCCTATGCCCGCGGCGCGAATGTGCGCTTGCAGCGTTATGTCTACACCATCTTGGGCGGCATGCTGGTGGGGCTGGCCGGACCCACGTATTCCCTCAGCGTCAAGGCCGGTTGGAAAGGCACGATTTCGGGCCTGGACGGCATCGGCTGGATTGCGCTGGCCTTGACCATCTTTGGCGCGTGGAACCCCTTGCGGGGCGCGGTCGGCGCTTATCTCTTCGCCTTGCTGCAGTGGCTGAGCCTGGTGGTGCAGCCTTATCTGCCCGATGTGCCCACGCAGGTGTTGCAGGTGGCCCCCTTCCCGCTGATGATTTTGACCCTGCTGTTGGTGAACATCGGCAACACCGAGTGGATGAAGCGCACCCTGGCCGGTTTGCCGCCCGATGCCCGGCACACGGTGGCGCGTATCCTGCGGGCCATGCAGGTCACGCCTCCCGCGGGCCTGGGGCGGGCGTTCGAGGAAGAATGAGCCTCGGCCTCGTGGCAGCGCGGTCGGCGTTCAGTCCCCGTTGAAGCGCACAATCCGCTCGGCCTGCGCCAGGGTCACATCCAGCGCATCCAGGGCGATGTCCCAATCCAGGCGTAACCCTGCGCCACCCCCCGGCGGCCGTGCCGGGATGTCCTGGCGGACGGCTTTGAGCCGGTCGAGCACGGCCTGCGCGGTCGCGCGGGCCAGGTCCCAGAGGGCGCGGCGTTCGGGGCCGGAACGCGGCGCGCGCTGCGCGTCGTTGTAGGCCCAGGCGTCGGCTTCGGCCAGGGCCAGCACATCCTGCGCCGCGGCCTGCCAGGCCTGGGCCCGTGCGGGCTCCCCGGCTGCGCGGCGCCACAGTTTGGCCAGCAACCCCAAGGCCAGGGCTGCCTGCCCGGCCACCAGTGCCAGCCCCGCGGGTGCGGGCGCGTCGGGGTCGCTCAGGCTGCGCAGCACATCGCGGCCGGGCCGCCAGAACGCCTCGGCCAGCCGCGGCTCCAGCACCTGCCGCGCGGTGAAGGCGTCCATTTGCAAATACCAGCGCGCGGCCTCGAAAAGCGCCTCTTGGGGAATCATGCCCACCAATTCGCTGTGGTGGACCCCCACGCCGTAACGCGCGGCCTCGCGGCGGATGAGTTCCACCACCCGCGGCAAGGGCGTGCGCCGAAAGTTGGTCAGGTTCATGGAGACCTGCGCCCGCCCACCGACTTGCAGACCCAGGGCCTTGACATACCGCAGCCCGCCCGACGAATGGCGCACCGCGCGGGCGATGCGTCGTGCAATCGCCACATCGTCGGTGGTCAGGTAGACATTGAAGGCGATGAGAAAATCGCGCGCGCCGATGACCACCGCGCCGGCCGGGCCCGCCTGCGCGGGGCCGAAATCGGGCTGCCAGCGCGGGTCACGGCCGATGCCGGCCCGCAGCGCGGCATAGCCCCCCCGGCGGATGTTCTCCAGCGCATGGCGTTCGGGGCGCGTGGCCGCGGCCCCGTACAGGTACACGGGCAGGCCCAGACGCTGGCCCACCTGCTGGCCCACCTGCCGGGCGACGGCCACCGCGTCGTCCAGGCTCATGTCCTCTAAGGGCACGAAGGGCACCACATCGGCCGCGCCGATGAAGGGGTGCTGGCCCGTGTGTTGGGTGAGGTCAATGCGCCGTGCCGCCTCGGCAATGCCCCGGAACGCGGCCTGGGCAACCGCGTCGGGCGGCCCGGCTAAGGTGACCACCGTGCGGTTGTGGTCCGCGTCGCTGTGGCGGTCGAGGATTTTGACCCCCGGCACCGCGGCCATGCTGGCCGTAATGGCCGCGATGACCTCGCGGCGTCGGCCCTCCGAGAAGTTCGGCACACATTCCAGCAGGCGCATCAGCCGCCCTCCTCGGCCCGCTGCCGCAGGTGGTGGATTTCGGCTTGAATAGCGGTGACGACCTCGGGATTGGCGATGATTTTGCGCCGGCATTCACGACGCGAAAAAACGATGAAGACCTGGCCGCCAAACCGGCGTTTAAAGGAGCGGTGGGCTTTGGCCATGCGCTGGCGCCAGGCGTGAATCTCGGGAGCGTGTTCATACGAGAGCGGCTTGATTTGCACCCCAATCTGGTAAGCCCCTACCGGGATAAGGAAGTCAACCTGATAGCGTCGGTCAATGTCGTCGGGCGCCGGTTCAATGGGAACGCCTAAAAGTTGACGCAACTGGCCGTAGATGGTCTCAATTTCCCTTTGGTAGCCCTCGAAGGTGCGCCGTAGAACCAGATTGCGGATGTAAGCCACGCATTCTTCCAAAGTAATGTCCTCGACCTCCGCACGCAGAACCTCGGTAATCTTGACGAATAATCGTTCACCCAATTCGCGCAGATAGGCTTGGGGCGACTGGTGAATGCCTTGCTCGGCCAGCATTTGCTCCAAACGAGCGTAGTAGGCGGTTTCCCATTCTTGCAAACTACGCGGGGCAACCTCCCGAATCCAGGCCGACACCGGCCCTACGCGGCGCTTCTTGTTCAACCCCCACCGATTGGTTGCCATGTTGAGCACCCATTCCTTAGCCATGTTGCCGCGCCTCCTCTGCCCAGCGGCGGAATTGGGACGCCAGGCGATGCTCTTCGTCGGAAAGGCGGGCCATGCCGCTCTTGACCGTGTGCGCGTTGACAAAGATGCGATTTTTGAGGTACACATACGCGCGAACAAGGGTGCCTTGCTCGCCGGGTGTCGCATCTTTGAGAAAGACCCGCTTGCCGACCAGATAGCGCCGCGCGTAGCGTAAGAAGGCCTCTCGTTCCACTAAGGTCACGCCTTTGAGCGCGACTTCCTGGCCGTTCTCCAAAACCAAATGACCTTGTTCGGTTACATCACGCACGCGGTAGAGCGGCCCTGGCGTAGAAGACGCGGGGGCCAGAGCGCGCGGGCGGGCGTCTTGAATGCGGGGTTGATAAGGAACGGGCGGCAAGGGGGGCAACGCGTTCGTGCGACGATGCAGTACAACCCGTGGTCCGAACAAAGTGTCTTGCTCGGCCCGCAATTGCTGTTGCATGAGTTCGATGAACGGAGCCGCAATTTCGTATCCGATAGCGTGACGCCCCAGGGCCGCGGCTTCGACCAGCGTCGTACCGCTGCCCGCGAAGGGGTCCAACACCGTCTCGCCCACGAAGGAGAACATGCGGATGAGCCGCCGGGGCAATTCGGGTGGGAACACCGCCTCGTGATGCACCTGGCGAGCACCGCCAAAGGTCCAATGCCCGCGGAAAAAGGCCTTCCACTCTTCTTTGGTCAGGCGTGAAGCGGCTTTGGTTTCAGGGTCGGGGCGTGGGCTTTTGCCGGGTTTCTTGAACAGCAAGATATACTCATAGTCAATTTCAACGATGCCGTTGGGCGGGTAAGGGTATGAGCCCATGATGGGAGCGCCGCCCGAGGTGTTCAGCGTGGTTTTCTTTTGCCAGATGATGGCCCCCAGGTAGTCGAAGCCCAGACTTTCGGCCTGGGCAATCACTTCTGCATGCAAAGGAATGACTTTGTAGCGCCCGTATACCGTGGCGCGCGCGAATTGGTCGCCGATGTTGATGCAGAGGCGTCGGCCGGGCCTGAGGACCCGGTAGGCCTCCTGCCACACCCGATATAAATCGCGTAGATAGTCATGCAGGCTTTGCCCGTAACCGATTTGCCCGGCCGCGCCGTAATCCTTTAGATTCCAATAGGGTGGCGAGGTAACGATGAGGTCCACGCTGTCGGCGGCCAGTTCGGGCATGCGCCGACTATCGGCGTGGTAAATCGTGACCTGCGTTGTGTGCATCGCGCGCCTCTGGGCTTAGGCCGTCAGCCGTTCCTGCAGCCAGGGTTTGACCCGCGCCAGGGCCTGTTCGATGCGAGCGACCTCTTTGCCGCCCGCCTGGGCCAGGGTGGGCCGCCCGCCGCCGCTGCCGCCCACGGCCTGGGCCACATGCTTGGCCAGTTCGCCCGCGTGCAGCCCGCGCGCGACCAGGGGCTTGCCCACGGCCACGATGAACACGGGCCGTCCGCCCGCATCGCCGGCCAGCACGGCTACGCCCGCGGGATAGCGACTGCGGAAACGGTCGCTTAGCCCGCGCAGGGTGTCCGCGTCGGCCCCGCGAATGTACGCGGTCACCACGGGCACCCCGGCCACGGTCTCGGGCTGGGCCAACTGACGCTCGAAGGCCTGCAAGGCCAGTTCCGTCCGCAGGCGCCGGGCCTCTTTGCGCGCGGCATCGGCCTCGTGCAGCAGGGCCTGCACCCGCTGCGGCACTTCGTCGGGCTGGGCCTTGAGCAGGTGGCCGGCTTCTTCCAGCGCATCCAGGCGCTGGCGGACCACTTCGTAGGCTTTGCGGCCGGTCACGGCCTCGATGCGGCGCACATTGGCGGCCACGCTGCCCTCGTAGGTGATGAGGAACAGACCGATTTCGCCCGTGCGGCTCAGGTGGGTGCCGCCGCACAGTTCGTACGAGAAAGGCTCGTGCTCGCCGATTTGAATGGTGCGCACGGTGTCGCCGTACTTCTCGGTGAACAGGGCGATGGCCCCTTCGGCCACGGCCTCACGGTAGGGCTTGAACACCACCCGCACGGGGTAGTCGGACAAAATCGCCCGGTTGACCTCGGCCTCGATGCGGCGCAGTTCCTCCCGCGTGAGGGGCTGTGGGTGGTTGAAGTCGAACCGCAGGTAGTCGGGCGCCACCAGCGAGCCGGCCTGTTTGGCGTGGGGCCCCAGGACGACATGCAGGGCCCAGTGCAGCAGGTGCGTGGCGGTGTGATTGCGCATGATGTCCTTGCGGCGCTGCGCGTCCACCTGCGCGATGGCCACATCGCCCACCCGCGGTCGCCCTCGCCGCACCCGGCCCACATGCACGATGACGCCGGCCGCGGGCCGTCGGGTGTCGGTCACCTCGATTTCCCAGGGCGTGGGCCCCTCGGCCGCGTAAATCAGGCCCGTGTCGGAGACCTGACCGCCGGCCTCGACATAGAAGCAGGTCTCGGGCAGGATGACCTCCACCTCCTGCCCGGGCTCGGCCTCGGTCACCGCGCGGCCCTGGCTGAGCAACGCCAGCACCGGACCCTCGACTTGCAGACGGCTGTAAGGGTCGTAGACCACGCCTTCGGGCCCCAGTTTACCCTGGGCTTGCAGGTCTTCCAGGACCCGGCGGTAGATGTCCACATCCTCGCCGCCCAGGGGCCCCATGGCCTTGCCCTTGCCCGACCGAATCCGGTGCTCCTCCATGGCCTGCCGAAAGCCCGCTTCGTCCACTTCCAGGCCGTGCTCCCGGGCCACATCGCGGGTGAGTTCCATGGGCAGGCCGTAAGTCGCGTACAGCCGAAAAGCCTCCTGGCCGGGCACCACGCGCCGGCCCTGGGCTTCGAGCCGCTGGAGGAGGGCCTCCAGGTGGGCCAGGCCGGTGTCCACCGTTTGCGCGAAGCGTTCCTCTTCCTGGGTCAGGGTTTGGAAGATGACCTCGCGGTTGCGTTCCAGTTCGGGGTAGACAGGGCCGTACTCCCGAATGACCACCTCGGCCACCTGCGCGAGGAAGGGTTTGTGGAAGCCGAGTTTGCGGCCGAAGCGGGCCGCGCGGCGGATAATCATGCGCACCACATAGTTGCGGCCCTCGTTGCCCGGCACCACGCCGTCGGCAATGAGGAACGTGGCCGCGCGGCCGTGGTCCGCAATCACCCGATAGGGCACCAGGTGCGCCTGCCGCTGCTCCGCGGTGTGCCCGGCCATGGTTTGGATGCGGTCCATGATGGGCAAGAACAGGTCGGTGTCGTAGGAGTTGTCCACGCCCTGGAGCACCATGGTGATGCGCTCCAGGCCCATGCCCGTGTCTACACCGGGCCTGGGCAAAGGCTCGCGCGTGCCGTCGGGCTTTTGGTTGAACTGCATGAAGACCAGGTTCCACAGTTCGAGAAAGCGGTCTTCGGGGTTCTCGTCCAGGTGGTAGGCCAGTTCCTCGCCCCGCAGTTGCTCGCGCTCGGGGAAGAAGTCGTAATGGATTTCGCTGGTCGGGCCGCAGGGCCCCACATCGGCCATCTGCCAGAAGTTGGTCTTGTCGCCCATGCGCACGACCCGCTCGGCCGGCACGCCCACCTCTTCGACCCAGATGCGATACGCCTCGTCGTCGTCCTTGTGCACGGTGTAATACAGCCGGTCGGGGGGCAGGCCGTAGACCTGGGTGAGGAGTTCATAGGCCCAGTGGATGGCCTCGCGCTTGAAGTAGTCGCCGAAGGAGAAGTTCCCCAGCATCTCGAAGAAAGTGTGATGCCGGGGGCTGGGCCCCACATTCTCCAGGTCGTTGTGCTTGCCCGAAACCCGCATGCATTTTTGGGCCGTGGTGGCGCGGGTATAGGGGCGCTTGTCGGTGCCCAGGAAGACATCCTTGAACTGCACCATGCCCGCGTTGGTGAAAAGCAGGGTGGGGTCGTCGCCGGGCACCAGCGAGGACGAGGGCACGATGGTGTGGCCGTGGTCGGCGAAGAAATCCAGGAATTGCTGGCGAATCTCGTGGCCGCTGCGTTTGGAGGTCATAGGGCTACACTCCCAAAAGAAATCCCTTCCGGCCGGGCCGGGAGCCCGCTCGGCGGGGCACATGCGCGTACGCGCGGGGTGCATTATACCCCCACGGGGGGCCGGGTGCCAAGGCCGAGGCCGCGCGCGGCCGGGTTTTCACTTGAAGCGAATCTCGAACAGGCATTCGGCCGCGCCCGTGGCCGCGCATTGCACTTCGCGCACTTCTACAGGGCGGTCGAATACCACTTCGAAGAAGCCTGCCCAATAGCCCGCAATGGGGTGGCAGACGGGTTTTTTGCTCTGCAGGTTGGCCCCCAAGACCGAATCGCGCACATGCAAGTGCCACGGTTCGGTTTGACGCACCAGGCGGGCCTGGCCCCACCGTGAGGTGTTGAAGGCTATCACCAGCGCCTCCAACAGGCGCTCGCCGTGCAGCCCCAAGCGCTGAGCCAACAGTTGCGCGCCCTGCCGCCCGCCGGTCTTCCCGGCCCGGTAAAGCAGGGCCCCCAGGCCGAAGCCCATCATCTTGCGCACCGCGTCGTACAGCGCCACAATCCCTTGCTTGTCAATGAGCACCGACTCTTCCAAAATGGTTTGCACAACGACTTGGGAATCGTCCAGCGTCATGGCCTTTGCCTCCTGGCGAGATGGGACACTTTGAGCATAGCACAAAAATGTCCCCCTGGCGCAGGATTTTGGGCACCGGTTTGGCTCAGGCTGTTGGCGCGGCCGCGGAGCCCGTGGCCATGAAGCGCTCCAGGGTGTCCAGGTTCAAGCGCGGGCGGTCGAGATATGCATCGTGGAGCACACCGGCTTGCCGCAGCCGCTCGAGCAGGGCCTTGGCCGCCCGATTGCTCAGGTTCAACTGGCGGCGCAGGGCCTGCCGCCAGAACGCCCGATGCGGATGCGCGGGCAGGCCCTCGGCCGCGATGGCCGCGATGGCGAAGAAAACCCGCCCGGCCTCGGCCACTTCCGCGCGCACGCTCATCTTTTGTACCTGGCCGAACACCCGCTCTTGGCGCAGCGACACGCAACGCACGCCCTCGGGGCTGTCCCACACATCCACCAGACCTTGCCCGCTGGCCTGGTCGAGCAAGCGGGCCCCGGTCTCGACGCCCAGCAGCGCCACGACCAGGTTCACGGGGATGGCGGTGCTCAGGCGGCGGCGCAGCGTGCGCACCAGCGCAACCAGCGTGTCGGTGGGCGCGCGTGGCGTTGGCTCGGCCGCGGCCGCGGGCTCGGCCGGCGGGGTCTCCGCGGGCTCGGGGGGCGGCTGGGTGACCAGAAAGTCCAGCACATCGAACTCTTCGAGAATGTTGGCGTCGGTGGACGACGAGTGGGTGTCGGCCACCAGGAACATCACCCGAAAGCCCAGGTCGCGCAAGGTGCGCCCCAGGGCCGTGAACGCCTCGTCCCCCGAGCCCAGGATGTAGATATCGGCCGGGCGGGTGGCGACATGGCGTCCCACTTCGAAGGCCAGGCGCATGTCCGCGAAGTCGCGGATGACCCACTTTTTGCCGTGGGAGGGCTGCCGCCGCCGTCGCACCTGGGGGCCCATGAAACTCTGCGCGTCGATGACCGTAGCCACCCGGTTCAGGCCGCCCAGTTGGGGGTTGTAGTGGGTGAAGTTGGCCACCGCAATGAAGTCCTCACGGGCCAGGGTGCCATAGCGGGCCTCGATGTAGCGCACCAGCGCGGGGAAGTCCATGCGCGGCGAAAAGCCATACGGATTGCGGGCGCTCACCGTGCGGCGTTTGAGGGTGGTGTAGAGGTTCTCGAAGTCCAGAAACAGGGCGACGCGCGGCATCGTTCCCTCCCCGTGGGGGCGTCAGGGGGTGCGGGTGGAAGGGGCTTCGGCCGGGGTGCCTTCCACCTGGCTCAGGGGGAATTCGCGCTGGCACTGGGTGCACTGGGCCATGCCCTTACGGACTTCCACCAGCAAGCCGCCGCACACCGGACACGGCTGGGCCACAGGGCGCTTCCAGGTGGTGAAGTCGCATTGCGGGTAGTTCGCGCAGCCGTAGAAGATGCGCCCGCGGCGGGTACGGCGCACCACCAGGTCGCCGCCGCACTTCGGGCATTTGGCGCCGGTCTTCTCCAGCCACGGCTCGGTGTAGCGGCACTGGGGGAAGTTGCTGCAACTGATGAACTTGCCGTACCGCCCCCAGCGGAGCACCAGGTCGCCTCCGCAGCGCGGGCAGGCGCGGCCGATGGGCTGCGGGCCCTGCTTGACCTCGGGCATGGCGGCTTCGGCCTTTTTGACTTGCTCCGCGAAGGGCGTGTAGAATTCGCGCACCACTTCGACCCAATCCCGCTCCCCGGCCGCGATGCGGTCCAGGTTCTCTTCCATGCGGGCGGTGAAGGCCACATCCATGATGTCCGGGAAGTGCTTCACCAGCAGGTCGTTGACCAGTTCGCCAATCTCGGTGGGCACCAGGCGCTTGTTCTCCCGGCGGATGTAGCCCCGCTGCTGCAGGGTGCTCAGGGTGGGCGCGTAGGTCGAGGGCCGGCCGATGCCCTTCTCTTCCAGCGTGCGAATGAGGGAGGCGTCGGTATAGCGCGGTGGGGGCTGGGTGAAGTGCTGCTCGGGCTGCACCGCGCGCAGGATTTGACGCTGGCCCTCGCGCACGCCGGTGGGCATCTGGCCTTCGTCGGCCGCGGCGCCGTTTTCGTCTTGACTTTCTTCGTACACCACCAGAAAGCCCGCGAACCGCAGGCGCGAGCCCGTAGCCCGCAGCAGATAGCGGTGCTGAGGCCCGCGGCCTTCCACATCCACGGTCAGGGTGTCATACACCGCGGGGGCCATCTGCGAAGCCACGAAGCGTTTCCAAATCAGCCGATACAGGCGATACTGGTCGCGCGTGAGGTAGGGCCTGACTTTTTCGGGTGTGCGAAAGACCGAGGTGGGCCGGATGGCTTCGTGGGCTTCCTGGGCCCGGCGGGCACGGGTGCGATAGCGCGGCGGGCTGGGCGGCAGGAAGGCGTCGCCGTGGCGTTGGGCAATGTAGCGGCGGGCCTCGTCTTGGGCCAGGCGTGACACCGCGGTGGAATCGGTGCGCATGTAGGTGATGAGACCCGTCGCGCCGCCTTCGCCCACATCCAGGCCCTCGTACAGTTGCTGGGCTACGGCCATGGTCTTCTTGGCCGTGAAGCCCAGGCGTCGCGAGGCTTCTTGCTGCAGCGTGCTGGTGATGAAAGGGGCCGCGGGTCGTCGCCGACGCTGGCCGGGTTTGACCTTGACGGCCACATAGTCGGCCTGTTGCATGTCGGCCACGATGGGGCGCACCGCGTCCTCGTTGGGCAGGTCGGGCTCCTGGCCGTCCAGGCGAATCAGCCGGGCCGTGTAAGTGCTCGTTTCCCCTTCGGGCTGGAACACGGCCGCGATGGTCCAGTATTCCTTGGGTTGAAAGGCGCGGATTTCCCGCTCGCGCTCGACCACCAGGCGCAGCGCCACCGATTGCACCCGCCCGGCCGACAGGCGGCTGCGCACCTTGCGCCACAGCATAGGGCTCAGGGTGTAGCCCACCAGCCGGTCCAGCACCCGGCGGGCCTGCTGGGCATTGACCAGGTTCATGTCAATGTCGCGCGGGTGGGCGAAAGCCTGCTCGATGGCCGGCTTGGTGATTTCGTGGAAGGCCACGCGACGCACTCGCGCGGGGTCCATCTGCGCGGCCTCCACCAGGTGCCAGGCGATGGCCTCGCCCTCGCGGTCGGGGTCGGTGGCGATGTAGATTTCGTCGGCCTTTTGGGCCAGGGCCTTGATTTCTTTCACCACCTTGCGCTTCTCGTTGGGGACCCGATATTTGGGCCGAAAATCGTTCTCGATGTCCACCGACATCTGCGAGCGCAGCAAGTCGCGCACATGGCCCACCGAGGCCTTGACCGTATAGCCCTTGCCCAGATAGCGGCCGATGGTGCGGGCCTTGGCCGGTGATTCGACGATGACCAGTTTGCCCTTGCGGGCCGGAGCCTTGCGGGCCTTCCTCTTGCGCGGCGGCGCGGTCGGCGCAGGGGGCGTCAGCCCGGCGTGCAGAGGCGTGCGGCCAAAGCGAAAGAGGGTCGCGCCGCACACCGGGCAGGTGCCTTTGACCGCGGGGCGTCCGTTGGCCGTGAACACGGGTTGTGGATTTTCGATAGGGCGCTTGGTCTTGCAGCGGGTGCAGTAGGCCTCCAAAGGGGCCTTGGCCCCCGCGGGGGCGTCCTTTGCCGTCATGGGTCCCACTCCTTCATTAACTACCGGGCCAGATACCCGAGGGCGGGGCGATTATAAACCAATTTCGGTCTCGCGCCAGGGTGGGAACCGTTTTGGGCCCGCGTGGCGTGCCAGACCGCGCGTTCCCACCGGCCCATCGCGGGCCGCGAGAGAACTTTCCTTGACGCGAAGCGTTTCCCGGCGGTATCATCAAGGCGAAAATCCGACAAAAGGCGTGGAAGATGCTTTGGGTCGGCGTTCCCGCATGGTCAAGGGCCGGTCTGTGCTTAACCGAGGCCTTGCATGTCCGTTGGCCTTGGCGGGCCGAAGCCGAGGAACAGCGACGGGGGGCATGGTGTCGCGCGGCGGCTCTGCTCGACCAGGTCATATCGCCGGATGAGGCCCGGGCCGGAGGCTCGCGTGGCCCTTCGCTGCTTCCCGCGCCGCCCCACGCGGCTTCCCCTGGAGCGCAACCATGACCTATCGCCATTGGGCCACGGTAGACGAGCAAGGACGTTTGGTGGTACCGCCGGAGATTGCGCGGCGTTTTGGCCTGCAGCCGGGCGCTCGAGTGCTTCTCGAAGCCCATGAGCATGAAGTCACCCTGCGCCGTGCCGTGCACATGCTGCGCCGGGTTTATGTGGAGGTGACCAATCGTTGCAATCTCTATTGTCGCACCTGCATTCGCAACGACTGGGATGTGCATTACGGTCGGATGAGTCAAGAGACTTACGACCGCATTTTGGCCGGCCTTAAGGCCTGGGACCCCGTGCCTGAAGTCTTCTTTGCTGGCTTTGGCGAGCCGTTGGTGCATCCGCATATTGTGGAGTGGGTGCGGCAAGCCAAAGCCTTGGGCGCGTCGGTGCAACTCATTACCAACGGCATTTTGCTCGACGAGGCCATGGCCCAGGCACTGATCGAGGCCGGGCTGGACATGATATGGGTTTCCATTGACGCGGCCTCGCCCGAAGGCTTTACCGATATTCGCCTCGGAGCCTATTTGCCGCACATCATCGCCAACCTGGAGCGCCTGCAGGCCCTCAAAGCCCGGGTGTCAGGTACCCCCTCGCCCTGGCATCCACCCCGGTTGGGCATCGCCACGGTCTTGATGCGGCGCAATGTGCATGAATTCCCGCAGGTGCTGGCGCTGGGGAAGCGGCTGGGGGCCGTGGCGTTTTCGGTAAGCAACCTGATGGCCTATACCGAGGCCATGCAGCCGGAATCCCTGTACACTCAGGCCATGTATGCCGTCCATGACCAGGGGGAAATGGACCCCCGTCCCGCGTTGTCGTTCCCCAGCCTGGACCTCGACCCGCAGACGCAAGCCGCGGTGTGGGCAGCCTTGCGCAGCGACACCCGCCTGGAATTCTTCGGCGCCCGCCTGGACGGCCTGGTGGGCGTGTGTCCCTTTGTGCGTCGCGGCTCCACCTCGGTGCGTTGGGATGGCTTGGTCAGCCCTTGTTGGCCGCTGCTTTATGACCACGAGACCTTTCTCGACCAGCGTCGGCGCCGCGTGCGCGCGTATCATGTGGGCAGCGTGCTCGAACGCGATTTGCCTGCGCTGTGGCACGACCCCGCCTACGCGGCCTTTCGCGAACGGGTGATGGCCTTCGATTTCCCGCCGTGCGCCCGCTGTAACGCGTGCGAGTTGGCCTCTCACAACGAGGAAGATTGCTTTGGCAATGAGCATCCCACTTGTGGCGGTTGCCTTTGGGCGCAAGGTTTTATCCAGTGCCCTTGAGGCGTGCCCTGCATCGCGGGCCGTGAGCCATACCGCGCTTCACTCGCCTTGGGCCCAGGCCTCGGCCACCGCGCGGGCGACCTCGGCGTCGTGTTCGGGCAGCACCGTGCGCGGGTCCAGCCACACCCGGCCCTGAGCCACGCGCGCCACGATGGGAAGGGTGGGGCGAACGCGCAGCGCGCGGGCCAGCCGGTGCGGATGTGCGGTCGCCAACACCCAGGCCGCGCTGGGCAGGGTCGCGGCGGGCAGGCTGCCGCCGCCGACGGCCGACTGGGTAGCCTGTACCGTGCCCAGGCCCGTGGCCTGCTGCCAGGCCGTGGCGCGCGCCCGCAAGACCTCGGGCCGGGCGCTCAGCATGGCCCACACGGGCACTTCCCGCTCGGCCTCGTCGCGCAGGTAGTGTTGCAGCGTGGCCTCCAGCGCGGCCAGGGTCAGTTTGTCCACCCGCAGGGCGCGCATCAAGGGATGGCGGGCCAGGCGTTGCACCCAGCGCCGCCGGCCGACGATGAGCCCGGCCTGGGGCCCGCCCAGCAGTTTGTCGCCCGAAAAGGCCACCAGGTCGGCGCCCGCGGCCAGGGCCTGCTGCACCGTGGGCTCGGGGGGCAGGCCGTAGCGGGTCGTGTCCAGCAGCGCGCCCGAGCCCACATCGGCCACCAGGGGCACGCCGTGGCGCTGCGCCAGCGCGGCCAGCGCGGGCAAATCGGGCTCTTCGTGAAACCCCACGATGCGAAAGTTGGAGCGATGCACCCACAGCACCAACGCAATCGGCTGCTGCTGCAACGCGGCTTCGTAGTCGCTTAGGCGCACCTTGTTGGTGGTGCCCACCTCCACCAGTTTGGCGCCGCTCTGTTGCAAGATGGCGGGGATGCGAAAGCCGCCGCCGATTTCGATGAGTTGGGTGCGGGCGATGAGCACGCGGCGGCGGGCCGCCAGCCCGCGCAAAATGAGCATCACGGCCGCGGCGTTGTTGTTGACCACCAGCCCGTCTTCCGCGCCGGTGACCGCGGCCAGCAGCGCGGCCAGGCCGCGGCCGCGGTGTCCCCGACGCCCGCGGGCCAGGTCATACTCCAGGTTGGTATAACCCTGGGCAGCCTGCACCAGCGCGGCGCGCGCGGCCCGGCTCAGGGGCGCGCGGCCCAAATTGGTGTGCAGCACCACCCCCGTGGCGTTGATGACCCCGCGCAGGCGCAGCAGCAGATGGCTCTCGATGGCCTGCCGCACCTGGGCTATCAGGTCCTCAAGGGTGGGGGACGGGTGACCCTGGGCAATGGCCGCGCGGGCTGCGTCCAGAGCCTGGCGAATCCACGGCAGCACCAGGTCGGGCCCCAGTTCCGTCACCCAGGGGGCCAGGTCGGGATGCCGACGCAGGGCCTCGGTCGCGGGCAGGGCGCGATAAGGATTGACTGGTGGGGCAAGGGACATGGCGCCTCCTGGAAATCGTACAAGGCCGCGTGCAACGGCCGCAAAGGGCGTGCGCATGTTGCCGGGGCCGGGCACGCGAAGCCCGCGGCGCGTGTCTTCGCCTGGGTCGTTGCGAGGGCGTGAAACGCCTCGTAGGGGCGACCGGGGCGACCGGCCGGTCGCCCCTACGGCCTCCCAAACCGTCTGCACGCGAGCCTTGACATGCGTGCCAGGCTTCATTATAATGCGTCCCGCTTGCCTCGCCTTCGCGGAAGTCGAGGAAAAGTTGTTTATTGCTTTAGCCCACGAGCATGGTCCCGCGGGCCGCAAGGAGAGAGAATTATGCCTCCCGTTCCCAAGAAAAAGGTGCCGCGTTCCAAGAGTCGTCAACGGCGTTCGCAATGGATGCGCTTGAAGCCCAAGGCGTTGGTCGTGTGTTCCAACTGTGGCAACCCGCGGCTGCCGCACCGGGTTTGTCCGCATTGCGGCTATTACAAGGGCCGTGAGGTGGTGTCCATCGAGGCCAAATAGGGCCTGGTGTGCCGATTGGACGGACCAAGCCGGTGGCCCCGCCACCGGCTTTTCGCGTCTGGGGCGTATCGTTGCGCGGGGTAGGGGGTTAAGAAAACTGCGCCCGGACGCGCCGGACCGGGAAAGACCACTTGCAGGAGTTGGGCACCATGCACGCGTCCTCGTCTACGGTTGCCGTGTTGTTCCCCGGCCAGGGGTCGCAGTATGTGGGCATGGGCCGCGAATTGGCCGCGGCCTTCCCCGAAGCGCGGCAGGTCTTCGCCGAGGCCGATGCCGTGCTGGGCTATCCCCTGAGCCGCATCATGTGGGAAGGCCCTGAAACGACCCTCAATCAAACCGAATACACTCAGCCCGCGGTGTTCGTGCACGCGGTCGCGGCCTGGCGGGTGCTCAAGGCCCACCTGGGCGACTGGATGCCTCGCTTCGCGGCCGGACACTCGTTGGGCGAACTGACCACCCTGGTAGCCACCGAGGCGCTGGATTTCGCCCGCGCGCTGCGTCTGGTGCAGAAGCGGGCTCAGGTCATGGCCGAGGCCGGGCGGCGCAACCCCGGCCGCATGGCCGCGCTGTTGGGGCTGTCCATCGAGAAGGTGGAGGGGCTGGTGCAGGCCATTACCGAACGCATCGGCTTCGTGCAGGTGGCCAACGACAATTGCCCCGGCCAGGTGGTGGTCTCGGGCACGCCCGAGGGGGTGCAGGCCGCGGTGGAACAGGCCAGGGACCTGGGCGCCCGGCGGGCCATCGTGCTCAAGGTCAGCGTGGCCGCGCATTCCATCCTCATGGCCCCGGCCCAAGAGGCCTTTCGGGCCGCGCTGGTGCAGGCCCGGCTGCGCGCGCCGCGCTACCCTGTGGTGGGCAATGTGGCCGCGCGGGCGCTGCAAGCCGCGGACGCGTTGTTCGCGGACCTGAGCGCGCAACTGACCGGCCCCGTGCGCTGGCGCGAGAGCGTGGAGCACATGCTGGAGCAGGGCGTCTCGACTTTCGTGGAACTGGGGCCCGGCCAGGTGCTGTCGAATCTGGTCAAGCGCATTCACCGCCCGGCCAGGCGGCTGAATCTGGACGGGCCGGCCGACCTGGAGCGGGTGCTGACCGGTTTGAGCGCGGCCTGAGCCGGCCGCCCGCGGAGCGGTTCCCCCAAACACCACGCGCCCGTCGGACGACGGGCGCGCGACGCGTGGGGTGCGGCGGGGGTCATTCTTCGGGGGCTTCGGCGGTTTGCACTTCGATGCGCGGGGCTACGGCCGGTTGTCCCACCAGGTACCACTCGGTCACCTGGTTGAAGCGGTCGCTGCGGTCGAACACCGGCCCCAGACGGATGCCTTTCACCTGCTGGTCCACCGCGTAGGTATAGACGGGGTAGAACAGGGGCAGCGCGGGCAGTTCGTCGGCGAAGATTTGCTGGAAGTTGTAGTACAACTTGGTGCGCTTTTCCAGGTCCACCGTCACTCGGGCCAGTTCCAGCAGCGTGCTGGCCTGGTCGTGCTCCCAGCCGCTGTAGTTTTGGCCGTCGCCGCCGATTTCGGCCTTGTGCCAAAACACATACGGGTCGGGGTCGGGGGTGCGCGAAAAGTCCATGTCCACCAGCGCGGCCTGGTAAGTGCGGGGCTCCAGACGGTCGCGCAGCAAGGTCTCATAGGGCAGGGGCTGCAGGGTGACCTGCACGCCGATGCGGGCCCAGGCGCGTTGGATGTCCTGCGCGATGGCGGTGTGGGTTTCGGTGTTGGGATGCGAGAGGGTGAAGCCCAACACCGTGCCCTCCTTGGCCCGCAGCCCGTCCTCGTTGAGGGTGTAGCCGGCCTCGTCCAGCAGGCGGGCCGCGGCGTCGGGGTCGTAGGGCACCCGAGGCGTTTGGGGGTTGTAGGCCCAGGTGCCGGGGAAGATGGGGCTATCGGCCACCAGGCCCTGGCCGTGCAGCACCCGTTTGATGATGCGCTCGCGGTTGATGGCCATGAGCAGGGCCCGGCGCACGGGCGCTTCGGCCAGGAAGGGGGCCTGGTTTTGCTGCAGGTTGAAGAGGATGAGGGTGAGCCGTGGCAGCCGGGCGGTGTAGAAATTCAGCGAGGGCTTGGCCAGCGCGGCATCGAGGATGTCGGGGCTCACCTCGGCCAGGCCCAGCACTTCGCCCGCGTCGTAAGCCGCCAGCGCGGCCGTGGGCGTGTCGTAATAGCGAAAGATGAACTCGTCCAGATAAGGCCGGCCCAGGTAGAAGTCGTCGAAGGCCCGCAGCACCACGCCGGTTACCCGGCCTTCGTGCACCAGAAAGTGGTCGAAGCGAAAGGGCCCGTTGCCGATGGGCGTCAGGTTGGGGTCCGCATCCACCATCTGGGCGGGGGGGATGTCTTGCCAGATGTGCTGCGGCAGGATGCCAAAGGTGAGGTAATCGAGGAAAGGCGCGAAAGGCTCGGGCAGCACGAATTGCACCGTGTAGTCGTCCAGGGCCTTGACCTCCACCTGCTGCCACAGCGCGCGGCGGTTGGGCTCCACGGGCAGGTCGTCGCGGCGCATGAGGTCCACGGTGAAGAGCACATCCTGGGCCGTGATGGGCGTGCCGTCGTGCCACACCGCGTTGCGCCGCAGGGCCAGGTTGTAGATTTTGCCGTCTTTGGAAATGCCCCAGGCTTCGGCCAGGTCGGGTTGGGGCAGGCCGCGGGCGTCGAAATGCAGCAGGCCCCGGAACAGCAGGCGGTTGACATCCCGGTCCGCGGGGTTGATGTGGTCGAACAGGGGGTTGAGGCGGCTCAGGCTGCCCACCAGGGCCTCGGTGTAGGTGCCGCCCACGCGCGGGGCCTCGCCTGCCGCGGGGGTGCCCGCGACGGCCGCGTCGCGCGCGGTCTGGCGGGGGCCGGGGGTGCGGGTCAGCAGAAAGCCGATGAGGGCCGCGGCCACGGCCAGCAGGGCCAAAGCCCAGCCATAGCGTTGCCAAAAACTACGCGGCCGCGGGGCCGCGCCTTGGGATGGGGTGTTCATGGGGCGGGTCTCCACCTGGCGTTGGCGTGCCAGGCAGGGCGCGTGCTCAGCCCGTCAGGCGCAAGATGAGCAGCACCAGCACGAAGAACAGCACGCTCAGCACGATGGTGGCCTGAAAGAGGGTCTTCTCCAGCCCCCGCCGCGCGGTCACGAAGCCGCCGAAGTCCGCGCCCGTCAGGCCGCCCAGGCCCGCGCCCTTGCTCTGCAGAATCACGCTGGCGATGAGGGCAATCGAGGTTATAATCAACGCGGTGTACAAAAAGGCTTCCACAGCCGGCCTCCCAATCCAGGGTCCCCGGCCGCGTCGCAGGGCCGGGTTCGCAAGGGTGGATTATAGCCCAAGCCGCGGCGGGCGTCAAACCGCCCTGCCTCGCGGCGGGAAGGAGCCATGACCGCACACGAAATCGTCTTCCACCCCCATGTGCATACCGTGTATTCCGACGGGCATGGCACCCACGCGCAGGTGCTGCGGGCCGCGCTGCAGGCCGGGGTGGATGTGGTGCAGTTCACCGACCACAACGTGCGGGTCGAGGGGGTGGAAGGGTATTACACCGACGGCACGCGGCGGGTGCTGGCCCTGATGGGCGAAGAGATGCACGACCGCACCGCGGGGCCCGCGGAGCAGGGCAACCACTTGCTGACCTTCGGCGCGCAGATGGAACTGGCCCCTTACGCGGAGCATCCCCAGCGGTTGGTGGACGCCACCTTGCGGGCCGGGGGGCTGGCGTTTCTGGCCCATCCCCACGACCCGCCCGCGCCCGTGGTGGGCGAGGGGGCCTTCCCCTGGCGGCGCTGGGAGGTGCGCGGCTATCACGGCATCGAGTTGTGGAACGCGATGAGCGAGTTCAAGGCCCGGCTGCGTTCCTGGGCCCATGTGCTGTTCTACGCCCTCCAGTTCCACCGCGTGGCCCGCGGCCCCTTCCCCCAGACCCTGGCCCTGTGGGATGACCTGACCCGCCGCGGGCAGCGGGTGGTGGCCATCGGCGGCTCCGACGCGCACGCCATCCCCAAGTTGGGCGGCCGCGTGCGCATCTTCCCTTATGCCGCGCACTTTCGGGCCATCAACACCCACGTGCTGCTCCCGCAACCGTTGCAGGGGCAGGTCGCGGCCGACCGGGACGCGGTGTATGCCGCGTTGGCCGCGGGGCACGCGTTCGTGGCCAACGACCTGCTGGGCTCGGCCCGCGGCTTTCGCTTTCGGGCCCAGGGCGCCGCGGGTACGGCCTGGATGGGCGACACCCTCGCGCTGGACCGGGGCGTGACCTTGCAAGTGCGCCTGCCCGCGCGGGCCCGCGTGCGCTTGCTGCGCGACGGCCAGGAGGTCTTCGCCCGGCCCCAGGCCGAAGTGTTCGCCTACCCTGTGCAGCAGCCGGGCGTGTATCGGGTCGAGGTGTATCGTCACGCCTGGGGCCGCTGGCGGGGCTGGATTTTCAGCAACCCCATTTACATTCGACCATGAGCCAACCACCGCTGCGTACCGACGATTTCGATTACGACCTGCCGCCTGAGTTCATCGCCCAGGAGCCGGTGGAGCCGCGGGACCACGCCCGCCTGCTGGTGTTGCACCGCGACACCGGTCGGATGCAGCACGCGCGCTTCTATGAGTTGGGACGCTTCTTGCGGCCGGGCGACTTGCTGGTGGCCAACCAGACGCGCGTCATCCCCGCGCGGCTGTGGGGGCGCAAGGTGCCTACGGGCGGCAAGGTGGAACTCTTGCTGCTGCGGGCCGAGGCGCCCGACACCTGGCAGGCCCTGGTGCGCGGCCGGGGCCTGGTGCCCGG
>WGAK01000217.1 GCA_015494815.1 Anaerolineales bacterium
GGCTTGAGGGGCGAATGCGCCACCAGGGGCGGCCAGACCCGCACCGGGCGCAGGTTGGCAAAGGTGCCCAGGCCCTGCCGCAAGGCCAGCAGCCCCCGCTCGGGCCGCCGCTCCGGGGGAACCCCTTCCCACCGCGGCCCGCCCACCGCACCCAACAGCACCGCGTCCGCGGTCCGACACGCCTCTAAGGTCGCCGCGGGCAGAGGCTCGCCGTGGGCGTCCAGGGCCGCGCCGCCAATGGGGCGCTCGTCCCAAACCCAGGTGTGGCCGAAGCCCGCGGCCACCGCCTCCAGCACGCGGCGCGCGGCCGCCGTGACTTCGGGGCCAATGCCATCGCCGGGGAGCAACACGATGTGGCCGCGCATGTCACTTCCCCCAACGCCGCTCGTAGGCTTCCACCTGCGGCAGGTGGCGGAGCAGGTAGTCCAGGTCGTCCGCGCCCTCGAGCAAGCGCTCGCGCGCGAAGGGGTCCAGGTCGAAGGCGTAGACCTCGCCGGTGGGCAGGCGCACCTGCCGGTCCACCAGGTCCACGGTCACGGCCGCGCCCGGATGGGCTTCCACCCAGGCGAAGAGCGCGGCCACGGCATCGGGAGCCAACCGCGCCGGCAGCAGGCCGTTTTGCACCGCGTTGTTGTAGAAGATGTCCGCGAAGGAGGGCGCGAGCACCGCCCGAAAGCCCCACTCGGTCAGGGCCCACACCGCGTGCTCACGCGACGAGCCACTGCCGAAGTTGGCGCCGGTGAGCAGAATGCGCGCGCCCGCGTAGCGGGGGTCGTTCAGGGGGAAGGTCGGGTCGGGCGTTCCGTCGTCGCGATAGCGCCAGCGGGCGAACAAGCCCTGGGCCAGGCCGCGTTTGTCGGTGCCCTTGAGATAGCGGGCCGGGATGATGTCGTCGGTGTTCACATCCTCCCGCGGGAGGGGGACGATGGGGGTGGTCACGCGAGTGAAGGGTTGCATGGCGTGGCTCCTTGGCGAAGGGTCAGGCGAGGAAGCGCCGGGGGTCCGCGAGGCGTCCCTCCACCGCGCTGGCGGCCGCGGTGAGGGGGCTGGCCAGGAAGGTGCGCGCGCCCGGCCCCTGGCGTCCCTCGAAGTTGCGGTTGCTGGTGCTCACCGCGTAGTGCCCGGCCGGCACCCGGTCGCCGTTCATGGCGATGCACAAACTGCACCCCGCGTAGCGCCATTCGGCCCCTGCCCGCCGAAACACCCGGTCCAGCCCTTCGGCCTCGGCCTGCCGCCGCACGGTCTCGGAGCCGGGCACCACCACCATGCGCACATGGGGCGCGACCTTGCGGCCCCGCAGCACCCGCGCGGCCTGACGCAAATCTTCCAGCCGCCCGTTGGTGCAACTGCCCACGAACACCCAGTCCACCCGCTGGCCCAGCAAGGCCTGGCCGGGGCGCAGGCCCATGTAGCGGAGGGCCTTGTGCAGCAGACGCCGCTGCGCGGGCTCGGGCACCCGGTCGGGGTCGGGAACCCGGCCGGTGATGGGCACGGCCATGCCGGGGGTGGTGCCGTAGGTAATCATGGGCTCTAAGTCGCCCACATCCAGGTGCACCTCGCGGTCGAAGACCGCGCCGGGGTCGGTGGGCAGGGCTCGCCAGCGGGCCAGGGCTTGCTCCCAGGCCGGGCCCTGGGGCGCGAACTCGCGACCGGCCAGGTATTGGAAGGTGGTGTCGTCGGGGGCAATCATCCCGGCCCGCGCGCCGGCCTCGATGCTCATGTTGGCCAGGGTCATGCGGCCGGCCATGTCCAGGCTGCGCACCGCCTCGCCCGCGTATTCCAGCACATGCCCGCGGCCGCCGTGGGTACCGATGCGGGCGATGAGGGCCAGAATCATGTCCTTGGCCGTCACGCCCGGCCGCAGACGGCCCGAGAAGGTCACCCGCATGGTCTTGGGCTTGCGCATCAGCAGGGTTTGCGTGGCCAGCACGTGCCCCACCTGGGTGGTGCCGATGCCAAAGGCCAGAGCGCCGAACGCGCCGTGGGTCGAGGTATGGCTATCGCCGCACACGATGGTCATGCCCGGCTGGGTCAGGCCCAACTCAGGCCCCAGCACATGCACGATGCCCCGCTGCGGATGCCCCAGGCCGTACAGCCGCACGCCGAAGTGGCGCGCATTGTGGGCCAGGGTCTGCAACTGCATGCGTGCCTGGGGGTCCGCGGCCTGGAGGTCCAGGCTGGTGGTGGGCGTGCTGTGGTCCATGGTGGCCACGGTGCGGTCGGGACGGCGCACGGTGAGCCCCCGGGCGCGCAGCATGGCAAAGGCCTGGGGCGAGGTGACCTCGTGCACCAGATGCAGGTCAATGTACAGGATGGCCGGTGCGTGGGGGGCCTGATACACCACATGGGCCCCCCAGACTTTGTCGAACAAGGTGCGCGGTGGCGTCATGACGCTGCTCTCCTGGATATGGCTCAAGCCACGGGGGAGGAAGCCGCCGCGGTGGAAGCGGGTTCGCCCTGGCGGGCGGCCAGCAGTTTGTTGAGCGCGGCCAGGTAGGCCTTGGCACTGGCCAGGATGATGTCGGTATCGGCCGCGTAGCCGCCAAACGTGCGCGGCCGCACATCGCCTTGAGGCGAAGGGCGCGCGTCCGCGTCTGCGGGCTGAATGCGCACGCTCACCTCGCCCACCGCGTCAATGCCCTCGGTCACCGCGTTGACCACATACTCCAGCAGCACGGGCTGCACCCCCACCACCTGCTCGATGGCCTTGTACACCGCATCTACGGGGCCGGTGCCCACCGCGGTGGCAACCCGGGCCCGCCCGTCAGGGCCGCGCAGCCGCACCGTCGCGCTGGGCATGCCCGTACCGGCCACCACTTGCGCGGCCTCCAGATGGAAGAGGGTTTCTTCGGGCGCCAGGCCGCGTTCCTCCGACACCAGGGCCTGCAGGTCCGCGTCGGTGATGGTCTTCTTGCGGTCGGCTAAGCGCTTGAAGTCCCGGAACACCCGGTCCAACTCCGCGGGGCTCAACTTGTAGCCCAACTCTTCCAGGCGCACCCGCAGCGCGTGCCGCCCCGAATGCTTCCCCAACACCAGCCGCGAGCGGGACCACCCCACCATCTCGGGCCGCATGATTTCGTAAGTCTGGTGATGCTTGAGCATGCCGTCCTGGTGGATGCCGGCCTCGTGGGCAAAGGCGTTGGCGCCCACGATGGCCTTGTTGGGCTGCACCACCATGCCCGTGATGCGGGCGACCATCTGGCTGACCCGCACGATTTGTGTGGTATCAATGCCGGTCTCCAGGCCGTAGGCGTCGTGACGCACCCGCAAGGCCATGACCACCTCTTCCAGGGCCGTGTTGCCGGCGCGCTCGCCAATGCCGTTGATGGTGACTTCGGCCTGCCGCGCGCCGGCCATCAGCCCGGCCAGGGTGTTGGCGGTGGCCAGGCCCAGGTCGTTGTGGCAGTGCACCGAGACCACCACCTGCTCGATGCCCGGCACATGCTCCATGATGCCCCGGATGAGGCGATAAAACTCCTCGGGGGTGGTATAGCCCACGGTGTCGGGGATGTTGAGCGTGGTGGCGCCGGCCTCGATGGCCGCGGCCAGCACTTCGTACAGGAACTCGGGCTCGCTGCGGCCCGCGTCTTCGGGCGAAAACTCCACATCGTCGGTCAGGGCCTTGGCGTAAGCCACCATCTCACGCACCCGCTGCACCACCTGCTGCGGTGTCATGCGCAGTTTGTGCTGCATGTGAATGGGCGAAGTGGCCAGGAAGGTGTGGATGCGGGGCCAGGCCGCGTGCCGCACGGCCTCCCAGGCCGCGTCGATGTCGCTGCGCACCGCGCGGGCCAGACCGGCGATGATGGGCACGGGCGTGCCGTTGCGCCGCGGGTCGGGGTTGCCCACCTCGATGGCAATGCGCCGCACGGCCTCCAGGTCGTCGGGCGACGCGGCCGGAAACCCGGCCTCGATGACATCCACGCCCATGCGGGCCAGCGCGCGGGCGATTTGCAGTTTCTCGGCCGAGGTCATGGTCGCGCCCGGCGATTGCTCGCCGTCGCGCAGGGTCGTGTCGAAAATGCGGACATAGGCGGGGTTGTGCTTGGGGTCGCGAATCATGCTCCACCTCCGGAAGAAGTCGCAGGGTCGGCCGCCGGCGCGACGGGCGTCACGATGGTCCACCGTTCCGGGTCCACCTCCACGGGCTCGATGAAGGGCATCATGGCCCGCAAGCGCCGGCCCACCTCTTCGATGGGATGCGTGGCCGCGCGGCGGCGCTGCGCCTCGAACCAGGGCCGTCCCTGTGCGTTCTCGGCAATCCAACGCCGCGCGAAGTCGCCGCTGCGGATGTCGTCCAGCACGGCCCGCATGGCCGCGCGCACCGCGTCGCCGATGACGCGCGGGCCCGAGACATAGTCGCCGTATTCCGCGGTATCGGAAACCGAATAGCGCATGTAGGTGAGCCCGCCCCGATAGAGCAGGTCCACGATGAGTTTGAGTTCGTGCAGGGTCTCGAAGTAGGCCAGTTCCGCGGGATAACCGGCCTCCACCAGGGTCTCGAAACCGGCCTGCACCAACGCGGAGACGCCGCCGCACAGCACGGTTTGCTCGCCGAACAGGTCGGTTTCGGTTTCCTCGCGGAAGGTGGTGGGCAGCACCCCGGCTCGGGTCGCGCCGATGCCCCAGGCATACGACAGGGCCACGGCCTGGGCCTGCCCGCTGGCGTCCTGGTGCACGGCCAGCAGCGCGGGCGTGCCCCCACCCTGCACGAAGACCTCGCGCACCCGATGCCCCGGTGCCTTGGGCGCGACCATGCTCACATCCACGAACGCGGGCGGCTCGATGGTGCCGTAGTGGATGTTGAAGCCGTGGGCGAACATCAGCGTGTGGCCGGGCCGCAAGTGCGGGGCAATGTGCGCGGCATACACCTGCGGCTGGCGGGTGTCGGGCAACAGCACCATGACCACATCGGCCTCTTGCACGGCCTCGGCCACGGGCAGCACCCGGAACCCATCGGCCTGGGCGCGCGACCACGAGCGGCCCTGCGGGCGCAGGCCGACCCGCACATCTACCCCGCGGTCGCGCAAATTCTGCGCGTGCGCGTGGCCCTGCGAACCATACCCCAGCACCGCCACGCGGCGGCTGCGAATGATGTCGGGATTGGCGTCGTGCTCGTAAAACATGGGCTTGCTCCTGAAGGGGGATGAAGCGAA
>WGAK01000218.1 GCA_015494815.1 Anaerolineales bacterium
CCCCAAAACCCCACCGCGCCCCCGCGATGAACGGTTGCCACCCCTGACTTTGCTCAAGCCCGAGCGCGCCCGGCGGGCCGACGAGAAGCACATCCATCTGACCGCGGCCCTTATCGAGAAGACGCTGGCCGAATTCGACATCCCGGCCAAGGTGGTGGGCGTGCAGGTGGGGCCCACGGTCATCCAATACGCGCTGGAGCCGGGCTACATCGAAAAGGGCGAGGGCGAAAACGGGCGCCAAAAGGTGCGGGTGGCGCAAATCGTGGCGCTGCGCCGCGACTTGGCCCTGGCCCTGGCCACGGACCGGCTGCGCATCCAGGCGCCGGTGCCGGGCCGCCCCTACATCGGCATCGAGGTACCCAACACCCGAGCCACGCTGGTGCGCTTGCGGCCGTTGCTGGAGAGCGAAGCCTTCGCCCGGCTGAACAGCCCCCTGGCCCTGGCCCTGGGGCGGGATGTGGCCGGGGAACCGCTGGTGGCCGACCTGGCCGCCATGCCCCATTTGCTCATCGCCGGCACCACGGGCTCGGGCAAATCGGTGTTCTTGCGGGCCATGGCCTTGAATCTGGTGTTGAACAATTCGCCGGCCGACCTGCGTTTGTTGTTGCTGGACCCCAAACGGGTGGAACTGGCCCGCTTCGCGGGCCTGCCGCATGTCTTGGGCCGGGTGGAGACCGATGGCGAACGCATCCAGGCCGCGCTGCAATGGGTGGTGGGCGAGATGCAGCGGCGGTACGGCCTGTTCGAGAAGGCGCGCGCCCGCCACATTGCCTCGTACAACCGCAAACAGCGGCGGGCCGGCCGCGCGGGGTTGCCTTACATCGTGGTGGTCATTGACGAATTGGCCGATTTGATGATGCAGGCCCCCGAGAGCACCGAGACCGCGCTGGTGCGCCTGGCGCAAATGGCCCGCGCGACGGGCATCCACCTGCTGGTGGCGACCCAGCGTCCCAGCACCGATGTGGTCACCGGCCTCATCAAGGCCAACTTCCCCGCGCGGCTGGCCTTTGCCGTGGCCTCCGCGGTGGACAGCCGGGTCATCCTCGACGCCCCCGGCGCAGAGCACTTGCTGGGCCGGGGCGACATGCTGTTCGCCCCTCCCGACGCACCCGCACCCATTCGGGCGCAGGGCGTGTGGGTGGACGATGAGGAAGTGCAGCGGGTGGTGGCTTTTTGGCAGCAGGCCACCCGCGCGGCCGCGGACGAGGCCGCGGCCGCGGATTCGACCTCCGACGAAGCCCCCTGGGATGCGGTGTTGCAGGCGCAACACACCGGCCCCCGCTGGGACCCGCTGCTGGAGCGGGCGGCCGAGGTCATCCTCAAGGCGGGACGCGCCAACACCTCGCTGCTGCAGCGTCGGCTGCGCATTGGCTATCCGCGGGCCGCGCGCCTCATGGAACAGTTGGAGGCGGCCGGCGTCGTGGGTCCGGCCAAAGGCGGGCGGGGCGAGCGCGAGATTTTGTGGGACCCCGAGGTGCCCTTCCGCCGGCCCGACGCGTCCGCGGAACAGCGCCCGGCCTGAGCAAGGCAGCCGCCACGCGGCGCCACGACAGAGAAAATGCTTATGCTGCAGTCGTACTTCGGGCGCCGCGCGTCGGCGCGCACGCTGGTGGCGGGGCTGTTTGCTGCGCTGGTGCTGCTTTGTGGCGGCTGGGCCGCTTTGGGGGTGGCTCCCCAGCAACTCATCCTGGCCTGGCGGGTCCAAAGTTTGCCCCTCATGGACGCGGCGGCCGTGGAGGCCGCGGAACCCGGTGCGCCGGTGTTGGTGACCGGCGTGCTGGCAGGCAATGCCCCCGCGGACCACGACCTTGTCACCTACGCGGTGGAGCGTTGGGAGGTGAAGACCGACGCCGAGGGGGTGTCGCGGGGCCGCTGGGTGGACCTGGCAGGGTACTTCCCCGACCTGCGGCTGATGGTGGCCGGGCACCCGCTGCGGGTGCAGGGCAATCCGCAAGCGACCTGGCTGGGGGATGTGCCGCTGGACACCTACGCCCCGGACGGCCGATGGGTGCCGCTGGACGCCTACCCCCTGGAGGCGGGCACGCGGCGTTACCGCGGTCTGCGCAACGGCGACCGGGTTACCGTGCTGGGGCACAAGACCGTGTCGGGGGATATCG
>WGAK01000219.1 GCA_015494815.1 Anaerolineales bacterium
GGGTGGGGTCGCCTCGGGGTCGTGCTCCGGCGAACCCGGCGGGACAGGCGGGACGCTCATACCTCAAACCTCACAACACCACAACACAGCCGCACCGCGGCTACAACTCCCACACTTCTTCGCCGGCCAACAAACGGCGAATTTGCTCGGGGAAACGGTCAGGGTCCAGCGGCTTGCCGATGAACCCGTCGAAACCCGCCTCGCGGGCTTTGCGCATTTGCTCCTGGCTGGCCTCGGCCGTCACGGCCACCACGGGCACATCCTTGAGATGGTCGGAGGCGCGAATCTTGGCCAGGGCATCATAGCCACTTTCATAGGGCAGGCGCAGGTCCATCAAAATCAAATCCAGGCGCGGCAGTTGGCGAGCGAACTCGACCACCTCATAACCCGAGGTCTTCCACTTGGTTTCGATGCCGATGAACCCCAACATGCGGGCGATGAGGACGAAGTTGGCCACATTGTCCTCCACCACCAGCACCAGGGGCTTGTCTTCGGACGCGGCCGGGTCGTGCGAAGAGGACACCGCGTTGCTCATGAGCCGCTCTGCTCCTTGGGCCGATTCAAATAACGCTGCAAATCGTCCAGGAAAGTATCCACATCAATGGGCTTGGTAATGTAGCCGACACAGCCCGCTTCGCGACAACGCTGGGGCGTGTCGCGCAAGACATCGGCGGTCAAGGCCACCACCGGAATGTCCGCGTAGCGGGCGTCTTGCGTCAACTGGCGGGTCAAGGTGAAGCCGTCCACGCCGGGCAAATGGAGGTCCATGAGGATGACATCGGGCCGTTGCTGCTCCAACAAGGCCCACATCTGGGTGGCGTTTTCGGCCTCCAACAGGTCGAAGCCTGCGGCCATGAGCAACCGCCGAATCAACATGCGGTTGTCGGGGTTGTCCTCGACATACAGAATCAGGGTACGCGCCACGGCTACCGTCCTTCGGTCGAGGTCGGGTGAGACCAAGTCACACCCCGCTTCCCTCTTTAAGGAAGCAGACCCCGAGGGTGTCTATATCATAGCACAAAAGGCCCAATTCCGCCAAACGGCAGTTTGGCCGGGTGCATGCAGAAGTTGCCGAAAGCAACCAACTGACACCTGACGCCTGTTCGCTGTCGTGGTATCTCGCGCGACGGCAAGGGCCGCCCTTTCAGCCGGGCGTACGCCGTACGCCCCTACAGGGGGCGCACCGCGGTCCGCGGGCCACGCACCGCGCTTCGTATACCCTCCTCCGGCAACTTTTGAGCGCGCCCGTTTGGCCGTTAGGCCCTTTGGCCCGCCTGTGCGTGTCCTTTTTCACTGGTCAACCGCGCGGCCGTCTGGCATAGTAAGGGTGGATGCCTGCGAATTCGCAGGGGTGCGTTGACCGGGAGGTGCGGTGATGGAAACGACGCTGTTGCGAGTGGACGCCCTGCTGCCGCCGGAGATGGCGCGCAAGGCCGAACAAGTGGGCGTGAAAAAGGCGTACATGGCGGTCGAGCGCATGTTCGCGCTGGCCGTGCTGGCCGGGGCCTTCATCGCCTTAGGCGCGGTGTTTGCCACCACCGTGGCCGCGGGTAGCGAAGCCTGGCCCTGGGGCGTGGTGCGCCTGCTGGTGGGCGTGAGTTTTTCGCTGGGCCTGATTTTGGTCGTGGTGGGCGGCGCGGAGTTGTTCACCGGCAACAACCTCATCGTCATGGCCTGGGCCAGCCGCAAAATCTCCACCGCGCGGCTGCTGCGCAATTGGGTGGTGGTGTATGCGGGCAACTTCGTCGGCGCCCTGGGCACCGCCATCCTGGCGGTCCTGGCCCGCCAATACACCTTTGGCGGCGGGAACGTGGGCCGGGTGGCCCTGGCCATCGCCACGGCCAAGGTGCAACTGGACTTCGTCCAGGCCTTCGCGCTGGGCGTGCTGTGCAACGCGCTGGTCTGCCTGGCCGTCTGGCTCACCTTTAGCGCCCGCAGCACGGTGGACAAGATTGCCGCCATCCTCTTCCCCATCAGCGCGTTCGTGGCCGCGGGCTTCGAGCACAGCGTGGCCAACATGTACTTCATCCCCGTGGCGCTGCTCATCAAAGCCTGGGACCCGGACTTTGTGGCCGCGGCCGGCGTGAGCGCCGAGGCGCTGACCTGGCGCGCGTTCGCGGTGCACAACTTGCTCCCCGTCACCCTGGGGAACATCGTGGGCGGCAGCGTGCTGGTGGCGGGCTTCTACTGGGCCATCTTCTTGCGCCGCACGCCGCGCGATTGAGCCCATCCACCGGCTTGCCCTGCGCGTGACCACAAAACGGGCCGCGCGCAGGGCACTTCCGGCGAGGGAAATCCAAAATGGGCCGGGCACGCATCTTGACTTTTCTTCCAAACGGGGTATAGTGAATTACAGTACAAATCCCACCGGATGACACGACCCAACCCTGGATTCACATCCCCATAAGCCCGTCACCGCGTGGGGTCTTTATTTTTTGCCTCTGGAGAGCGGCAAGATGATTGAAGCGCGCGACCTTACCAAGTACTACGGTCGTCGTCTGGCCCTGGATCATGTCTCCTTTCAAGCCCACAAAGGCGAAATTGTGGGCTTTTTGGGGCCCAACGGTGCCGGCAAAACCACGACCATGCGCATCCTCACGGGCTACATGCCGCCTTCGGACGGCGACGCCTGGATTGCCGGGCATCATGTGGTGGACGAATCATTGGAGGTGCGTCGGCACGTGGGCTATCTGCCCGAGAACATCGCCCTGTATGACGACCTCACCGTGTGGGACTATCTGGCCTTCATGGGCCAACTGCGGGGAGTGCCCTCGTTGGACGAGCGCATCGCGGAGGTGCTGGAGCGGGTGAACTTGCTGGACCGCAGCGAGAGTTTCATCGGCAGCCTCTCGCGCGGCATGCGCCAGCGGGTGGGCCTGGCCCAGGCCATTCTGCATCGTCCTGAGGTGCTCATCCTCGACGAGCCCACCATCGGGCTCGACCCTGCGCAGCGGGTCGAGGTGCGCGAGTTGATTCGCGAAATCGGCCAGGAGCACACGGTGATGCTTTCGACCCACATCCTGTCCGAGGCACAGGAACTGTGCGACCGGGTGCTCATCATCCACCAGGGACGCATCCTGGCCGAAGACACGCCCGCGGAATTGGAGTTGCGGGTGCGAGGCGCGCAGCAGGTGCGCCTGGAGGTCGGCGGCGAGGCCCCGGCCGAGGCCCTGGGCCCGCGGCTAAGCGCGCTGCCCGGCGTGCTGCGGGTCGCCACGCCCACGCCCAACCACCTGGAGGTGGAACTGGCCCCCGACACGCCCCACGATGTGCGGCCCGCGCTGGCCCGCGCGGTGTTGGAGGCCGGCTACGACCTGCGCGAAATGTGCACCGTCTCGCTCTCGCTGGAAGACATCTTCTTGCAACTCATCCGCGACGAACAGGCCGAGCCCGCGGACACGGCCGCTTCGGACGCGGCCCCAACGCCTACCCCCGACGAGGAGGCCTGACCCATGCGCACGGTATGGATTATCGCCCGCCGGGAATTCCGGCGTTACTTCACCCGCCCCGTGGGCTATCTGGTGTTGTTCCTCTATCTCTTCGTCCTGGGGCTCATCGTCAACAACGGCCTGCAGCGGGCCTACGCGTTCAGCCTCTTTCAGGGCGCGCCCCCACCCGATGCGGAAATCGTCATCGGCCCCATGCTCACGCTGCTGGTGTTTTCCATCCCCGCGTTGACCATGAACCTGCTGGCCGGGGAGCAGGCCAGCGGCACGCTGGAATTGCTGTTGACCGCGCCCATTCGCGATTGGGAATTGGTGGCGGGCAAGTGGCTGGGCGGCTTTTTGTTCGTGGTGGTGCTGCTGGCCCTGACCCTGATTTACCCCCTGGCGCTGCACCTGCTCACCGAGCCGGGTCTGGATTGGGGGCCGGTCGTCAGCGGCTATTTGGGCCTGCTGCTGGTGAGCGCGGCCTTGCTGGCCTTAGGCGTGGCCGTGTCCGCGCTGTTCCGCAGCCAGGTGGCCGCCTTCGTGGTCACCCTGGCCCTGTTCCTCTTCCTGTGGATGCTCAGCAGCCTGGCCGGGGCCGGTAGCCCCAGCGAAGGCCTGCTGCGCTACCTGGACTTTGGCAATCACTTCTACACCGCGTTCTTCCGGGGCGTGATTGACCTGCAAGGCGTGGTGTATTACCTCAGCGTGACCGCGTTCGGCCTGCTCGTCGGCACGGTCATCATCGAAAGCCGGAGGTGGCGCGGATGAACCCGACCAAGACCTGGCGTGCGTGGCTTCCGTGGGTAGCCCTGGCCCTGGCGGTCGGCGGCGCGCTGTTCGCCGCGGGGGCCTATGTGGTCATGCGAACCTTCGAGACACCCGTGCGTATCGCCCTGGCCGTAGCCCTGGTGGGCGCCGCGGGCTTCCTCTACCTGGAGCCCGACCGGGTGCGACGCTGGCTCACAGGTCGCGAGGCCCGCTATGGCAGCAACGCCCTGGTGCTCTCGCTGGCCTTCGTGGGCATTCTGGCGGCCCTCAACTACCTGGCCACCCTGTATCCCCAACGCTGGGACCTCACCGAGGACAAGAGCAACACCCTGCCCCCCGAGGTGCAGGAAGTGCTGGACAACCTCGAGCAGCCCGTGAAGGCCTACGCGTTCTACTCGGCCAACGTGGACCGCACCTTCGCGCGCGAAACGCTGGACAAATTCGCCCTGGCCAGCGATGGCAAGTTCACCTATGAGTTCGTGGACCCCATCGCCAACCCCGGCCTGGCGCAGCAATACGGCGTCACCCGCGACGGCACCGTGGTGCTGGTGCAGGGCGACCGCCACGAGCAGGTGCTCTTCTTGTCCGACGAAGAGATGGCCAACGCGCTGGCCCGCCTGATGCGCCCCGAGGAGCGGGTGGTCTACTTCATCACCGGCCACGGCGAAGGGGACATTGAAACCCTGGGCGACAACGGCTACTCGTTGCTCAAGGAAGAACTCACCAACCGCAACTTCACCGTGCGCACCTGGAGCCTGCCCGCGGAGGGCACCCTGCCCGACGACGCGGATGTGGTGGTGCTGGCCGGTCCCATGGAAGACATCACCCCCGCAGAGCAGAAGGCCCTCACCGACTACCTGAGCAACGGCGGCCGGGTCATCTTCCTCTTCAACACCTCCCCCGAAGGCGCGGCCGAACCCGACGCGGACCTGACCGACTACCTGGCCTCACACTGGTACATCCAGGTGGACAACGATGTGGTGGTGGACACCTCGTCGCCGCAACAGCCCCTCATCGCGGTGGGCGTCCCCGAACGCGGGCACCCCATCACCCAGGACCTGCAAGGGCTGGTGGTGCTCTTCCCCGTGGCGCGCAGCGTGCGCAGCCTGGGCGACCAGGCGCCCGCGACCCTGACCGTGCGCGAACTGGTGCGTACCACCGAACGGGCCTGGGGCGAGACCGACCTCAGCATCTTCACCTCATCGTCGCCCGAAGGCGCGCAGCAGGTGGCCTACGACGAAGGGGAAGACCTTCCCGGCCCGGTGTCGCTGGTGGTGGCCGCGGAGGACACCCTGACCGGCGCGCGGGTGGTGGTGATTGGCGACGCGGACTTCGTGCGCAACGGCTTCTATCAGGCTTACGGCAACGGTCTGCTCATGCTCGACGCGGTGGACTGGGCCGCGGGGCAGGAGAACCTCATCACCGTGGCCCCACGGCCGCAAACGCAGCGTTACCTCAAACCCCTGGCCGGTTATGGCCTGGGCCTGCTCGCGCTGTCGTCCATCTGTCTGCTTCCCGGCACGGTGCTCATCGTGGGCGGCGTAGTGTGGTTCCGCCGCCGCATGCGGAGGTGAGGCCATGCTTCGACGCAGCACCTGGTGGATGGTCTTGGCCTTCGTCGTGATTGCCGGCGCGGTGTGGCTGGCCCGCGAACGCCAGCGCAACACCGGGGCCACGACCACGGCCACGCCTCAACCGACGGCGACGCCCCTGCCGCGCCTGTTGCCCGACCTGAAGCCCGAAGAGGTGACCCGCATCGTCATCGAAGAGCCGGGCCGTGAGCGGCGGGTGGTGCTGGTGCGGGTGGACGCCACGCCCACCCCTGCGGCCACGGACACGACACCCGCCGCCCCGCCCGAGGCGCAATGGGCCGTCGAAGAGCCGGCCGACGCGGACGCGCCCGAGGCCTGGCAGGTCAACACCGCTTTGGAGGGCCTGGTCTACGCCAGCGTCCAGGCCGCCCTGGCCCCCGATACCGACCCCGCGACCGTGGGCCTGGCCGGCGCGACCCAACGGGTTATCCTCACCACCCAGGACGGCCGCGAAATCGAAATCTGGATTGGCGTATCTACGCCCCTGCAAAACGGTTACTATGTACAGATACAGGGGCAGCCCACCATCATGGCCATCGGTTCGTATCCGGTGGAATCGCTGTTGGATTTGCTTCAACAACTGGCCCCGGCGGCCACGGCGACCGTGACACCCGTCATGACACCAACCCCGTGACCGCTGCATCTAAGAACACGGGAGCCGCCGGGCGCCCCACCTGGCACGCCGCGCCAACTTTGGGATAGGCCCCGGGCCTGGCCCCTCGCTTGGGCCACGGCCGTAGAGCCGTCCCCAAATTTTCGAGATGAGGGCAAGGGATGATGATTGGCGAAGAATTTCTGTACGAAGAAGAATTTTCGGCCGTGGCACACCTGGTCGAATTGGGCCGGGACAAAGGGTATGTGACCTACGACGACATCCTCCAGTTCTTCCCCAAAATCGAGGAAGGCGACCTGGACCAACTGGAGGAAATCTTCGCCGCGCTCATGAGCGCGGGCATTGCCTACCTCGAAGACGAGCCCGGCGAGGAGCCCAGCGACGCGGACCTGCACGAGGAAGAAGAGCCGCCGCGGGCCAAGGTCGAGGCCGAGGAAGACTACCTGGCCAACATCGACACCGACGACATGATTGGGCTCTACCTCAAAGAAGTGGGGCGCATCCCGCTGCTGACCGCGGAGCAAGAGGTGGAACTGGCCAAGCGCATCGAGGCCGGGCGGGCCGCGCGCGCGGAACTGGCCCGAGGCAAGGTCAGCCCCAAACGGCGCCAGGAATTGCGCCGCATCATCGAGGACGGCTGGCGCGCCCGCGAGCAACTCATCATCGCCAACTCCCGGCTGGTCATCAGCGTGGCCAAGAAGTACATCGGCCGGGGCGTGCCCTTCCTGGACCTCATTCAGGAGGGCAACATCGGCCTCATCCGGGCCACCAAGAAATTCGACTACCGCCGGGGGCACAAATTCAGCACCTACGCCACCTGGTGGATTCGCCAGGCCGTGACCCGGGCCATCGCGGACCAGGGCCGCACCATCCGCGTGCCCGTGCACATGGGCGACCAAATCAACAAACTGTTGCGCACCCAGCACCAATTGACCCAAAAACTGGGCCGCGAACCCAGCATCGAAGAACTGGCCAAAGCCCTGAACATTCCGCCCAAGAAGGTGGAATACATGATTCAGGTGGCGCGGCATCCCCTGTCGCTGGAGATGCCCACCGACGACGACGAAAAATCGGTGTTGGGCGACTTCATCAAAGACGAAGACGCACAGGCGCCCGACGAAAACGCCATCCAGGCTCTGCTGCGGGAGCATCTGGAGAAGTTGCTCAACACCCTGCCCCCGCGCGAGGTGCGCATTCTGCAATTGCGCTACGGCCTGCTCGATGGCAAGCCCTACACCCTGGAAGAAGTGGGCCGCAAGATGGGCATCACCCGCGAGCGGGTGCGGCAAATCGAGGCCCAGGCCCTGGCCCGATTGCGTAAGCCCGAAATTCAGCAGCAGTTGCGTGAGTATCTCAAATGAACCCCAGGGGGCGGTGCCAGGGCATCGCCCCCAAACGCGTTGGAAGGCCCCATGAGCACCGTCGCCCCCTGTCGCTTGCTGCTGGCCTCGGGCTCGCCTCGCCGGCGCGAACTGGTGCGCTGGCTGGGGTTGCCCGTGCGGGTGCAGCCGCCCCAGGTGGACGAACGCCTCCGCGCCGGCGAAGCGCCGGCCGCGTATGTCCGGCGTCTGGCGCAGACCAAAGCCCGGGCCCTCGCGGCCCAGGCCGCGGCCGACGAAATCATCCTGGCCGCGGACACCGCGGTGGTGCACGGTACGCGCATCCTGGGCAAACCACGCGACGCCCGCGAGGCCGCGGCCATGCTGCGCACCCTGGCCGGCCGCAGCCACGAGGTGCTCACGGGCTTTGCCCTGCTCTGGCCGGCGCGGCAGCGGGCCGAGGCCCGGGTGGTGACCAGCCCGGTGCACATGCGCGCCCTCACCCCCGCCGAAATTCGGGCCTATGTGGCCAGCCGCGACCCGCTGGACAAAGCCGGGGCCTACGCGGTCCAAAACACCGCGTTTCGCCCCGTCGAGCGGGTGGAGGGCTGCTTTGCCAATGTGGTCGGCCTGCCCGTATGCGCGGTGGCCCAGGTCCTCATGGCCTGGGGATGCCCCCCGGTGCGGGGGCTGGTCCCGCGCTGCGCGCAGGCCTTCGGGTACAATTGTGCCATCGGCATTCCCTGAGCCCCGTCTCCTGCGCCGCGTGGTGCAGGTATCCCTGGGAGCGAACCCCATGAACGCATCGCGCATTTGGCTTTTGGCGCTCGGCCTGCTGGCCCTGGTGGGGATAGCCGGCTGCGGCCAGGCGCCCACGCCCCCGGCCGCAAGCCCCCTG
>WGAK01000220.1 GCA_015494815.1 Anaerolineales bacterium
CGCCCACCGCGGTGCCCACCGAACCGCCGCAGGTGCACGAGACCCGGGCCATCTTGCCCGACACGGCCATTGACTTGGACGCCCTGGCCCCCGACGGCGTGGCCGACCTGGCCTACCGCCGCCCCGCGGACGCGCCGGCCCGGTTGGAGCCGCTGAACGGCGCGCGCTTAGGCGTGTTCGGCCCGCAAGCCCCCGGCCGGGACGACTGCCAGCGCACCCCCCAGGCCGACGCGGCCCTTTCGCTGGACGACCTGCCGCCCGGCCACTATGTGTGCTACACCACCGACGCGGGGCGCCTGGGCTGGCTGCGCTCCATCGCGCTGGAGCCCGAAAGCGGCGAGTGGACCGTGGAAATTTTCACCTGGCCCGCAGGAGGCGAAGCCGCACCATGAGCCGCCGTCGCAAGGTGTATGTGGTCTGGAAGGGCCGCCGTCCCGGCGTGTATGACTCGTGGGACGAGGCCCGGGCCCAGGTGGAAGGCTTTGCGGACGCGCGCTACAAAGCCTACCCCAGCCGCGCGGCCGCGGAGGCCGCGTTTCGCCGCGGGTTGAGCGCAGGGCAACCCCCCGCGTGGGCCCTGGTGCCCCACGGGCCGCGCACCCCCGCGCTGGCCGTGGACGCGGCCGCGCCCGGCCCCCAGGGCCCGGCCGCTTATCGCGGGGTCGCGCTCTATCCCGACGGACGCACCCAAGAGGTCTTTCGGGTGGGGCCCCTGCCCGGCCTGACGGCCAACGCGGGCGAATTCCTGGCCCTGGTGCACGCGCTGCGCTGGCTGACCCAACAGGGCCTGGACTGGCCGGTGTACACCGACTCGCGCATCGCGCGCGGCTGGCTGACCCAAGGCCGGGCCCGCACCCGCCATCGCCCGCAGCGCGGCCCCGGCGCGCAGGCCCTGCGCCAGGCCGAAGCCTGGCTGGCCCGGCACGGCATCCCCCGCGCGGTGCTGCCCTGGGACACCCGCGCCTGGGGCGAAATTCCCGCGGACTTCGGCCACAAGTGACCCGCCGCGACGCCCTGGTATAATGCCCCCGCCATGCGAATTCTGGTCACCGGCGCCACCGGCTTCATCGGCCGGCGTCTGATTCCCGCGCTGCTGGACGCGGGGCACCGGGTGCGGGTGCTCCTGCGGCCTGACGTGCGCAACCCGTGCCTGCCCCCCGGCCAACCCGTGGAGGTGGCCCTCAGCCGCCTGGACGACCGCAGCGGCCTGCAAGCCGCGCTGGCCCATGTGGATGCGGTGGTGCACCTGGCTACGGGCGAACACCGCGGGCCGCGCGGCCGCGCGCTGTACCCCGTGGATGTGGCCGGAACCCGCCACCTGGCGGCCGCGGCCCACCGGGGCGTGCGGGTGGTGGTGTACCTCAGCCACCTGGGGGCCAGCCCCACCGCGGCCTACCCCGTGTTGCGGGCCAAGGGTCTGGCCGAACAGGCCCTGCGGCAGGCCGCGACCCACTTTCCCACGACCATCGTGCGGGTGGGGCCTGTGGTCGGCCCCGGCGACCATTTCGTGCGCCCCCTGGCCCGCTGGGTGCGCACCTGGCCCGCGGGATGGCCGCTGCCCCTGCCGGGAGGCGGTTCCACCCTGGTGCACCCCCTCTGGCTGGAGGACCTGGTGGCCGCGCTGCTGGTGCTGCTGGAGGAACCGGCCTTTTGGGGCCGGGTGTACGAACTGGGCGGGCCCGAACACCTGACCCTGCACGAGGTGGTCCAGGCGCTGCAAGCCCATCTGCGGCGGCCCCACCCGCTGGTGGCCATGCCGCCGTTGCTGGCCCGCTGGGCCACCTTTTGGCTGCACAACCTGTGGCCGGGCTTTCCCTTCCACCCCTACTGGCTCGATTACCTGGCCACGCATCGCACCGCCGACCCCGACACCCTGCCCCGGGAGTTCGGCATCCTGCCCGAACGCCTGACCGCGCTGCTGCCCCTCATCCTGCCCCGGGAGGCACCGGCATGAAGGCGCCCCAACCCCATTGGCAGTGGGAAACCCGCCTGTGGCAGGCCGGGCTGCGCTGGGTCGTGGGCCTGGACGAGGCCGGTCGGGGCGCGTGGGCCGGGCCGGTCACCGCGGCCGCGGTGGTGTTCGCGCGGCCGGGGGTGCGGCTGCCGTGCCTGCGAGACTCCAAGGCCCTCGCGCCCGCGCAACGCGAAGCCTGCGCGCGGCGCATCCGCGCCCTGGCCGCGGCCTGGGCCGTGGGCTGGGCCGCGCCGCGCGAGGTGGATGCGGTGGGCATCGTCGAGGCCACCCGCCGGGCCATGCGCCGCGCGTTGGCCGGGCTGGGGGTGACGCCGCAGCATTTGCTGCTGGATTACCTGCGGCTGCCCCAGGTGGCCGTGCCGCAAACCGCGTTGCCCAAGGCCGACGCGCAGATAGCCAGCGTGGCCGCGGCTTCGATTCTGGCCAAGGTGGCCCGCGATGCCTACATGCGCGCGGTCAGCCCCGCGTTTCCGGGCTATGGCTTTGGCCAACACAAGGGCTATGGCACCGCGCGGCACCGGGCCGCGCTGCAACGCTATGGCCCCACCCGGTTGCATCGCCGCTCCTTTCGGCCTGTGGCGCAGCGGCTGGCGATGCCGTGAGCCCCACGGCCGGCCCCGGCGGAGCCCTTCCCCCAAACGACACGGCCGAGGTCGGGTGGACCTCGGCCGGTCGTGGCAACCCCCCGGCGGGCGGGCTTAGAATTCGCGCGTCCACTCTTTGAACCAGCGCTCTACCACCACCTTGGTTTGGGTGTAGAACTCCACCGCGTGGCGGTTTTGCGCGTGCAGGTCACCGAAGAAACTCTGCTTCCAGCCGCTGAAGGGGAAGAAAGCCATGGGCGCGGCCACGCCGATGTTGACGCCGATGTTGCCCGCCTGCACCCGATAGCGGAACTCCCGGGCCGCGGAGCCGTTGGCCGTGAAGATGCAGGCCATGTTGCCGTACTGGATGCGGTTGGCCAGGCGAATGGCCTCGTCCAAAGTGGCCGCGTGCATCAACCCCATGACCGGACCGAAGATTTCGGTGTTGAAGATGGTGCCGCCTTCGGGCACGCCGTCGAGGATGGTGGGCCGCAGCCAGAAGCCCCGCTCATAGCCGGCCACCGTCGCGCCGCGACCGTCCACCAGCAGGGTAGCGCCTTCGCGCACGCCTTCTTCGATGAGCCCTTCGATGCGGGCCTTGCTCTCGGCCGAGACAATGGGGCCCATCTGCACGCCTTCGTCCAGGCCGTAGCCCACCACCCGCTCGCGCGCGGCCTGGGCCAGCAGGGGCACGAACTTCTCCCGGGCCTCGCCCACGGTGATGACCAGCGACGCGGCCAGGCAGCGCTGGCCCGCGTTGCCGTAGACGCTGTCGGTCACCACCCGCACCGTGGTCTCGGGGTCCGCGTCGGGCATGATGACCAGGGGATTTTTGGCCCCGCCCTGGGCCTGTACCCGCTTGCCGTTGGCCGCGGCCCGGCTGTAGACCTTGCGGGCCACCGGCGTCGAGCCCACGAAACTGACCGCGGCCACCAGCGGATGGTCAATGAGCCCCACGGCCACCTCGCCCGCGCCGTGCACCAGGTTGACCACGCCGGGCGGCAGGCCCACCTCGTCGTGGATGAGTTCCATGATGAGGGTCATGGTGGTGGGCGTGCGCTCCGACACCTTGAGCACCACCGTGTTGCCCGTGGCGATGGCGTAGGGCATGAACCAGAAGGGAATCATGGCCGGGAAGTTGAAGGGCGTGATAATGGCCGCCACGCCCACGGGCTGGCGAATCATGATTTCGTCAATGCCCCGGGCGATGTCTTCGGAAAAATACCCCTGCATGAGCGTCGGGATGCCCGTGGCCACATCAATGTTCTCGATGGCCCGGCGCAACTCGCCGCGGGCCTCTTTGAGGGTCTTGCCGTGCTCGATGACGATTTGGCGCGAGATGGTCTCGAATTCCCGCTCCAGCACCTGCTTCATCTGGAACAGGTACTGCACCCGGGCCACCGCGGGCGTCTCGCGCCAGGCCGGAAAAGCCCGCGCCGCGGCCTGCACGGCCGCGTCCACTTCCGCGGGGGTGGAAAACGGCGTGCGGGCCAGCACTTCGCCCGTAGCCGGGTTGATGACCTCTTTGAACTCGTGGGCCTGGGAAGGCACCCATTGGCCGTTGATGTAATTGGGCAACACACGCGCCGACATGATGGAACCTCCTGCAATCGAACGCCAACCGACCGTTGCGGTTTGTACAACCAAAGTAGCACAAGCCGCAAATTCCGTCAAGGGTGCAAAGAGAAACAACATTTGCGGCCAGGCTAACGCCGCAAAAGCCGTTTTTATGACGATTTACGCGCGTTCGTGGCCCTCAGGTCTGGGGAATCCACATCCAGTTCAGCGGCCCCAGGCGCGCGGCCACCGCGTAGGCCAGGGCGATATAGAGCAGCCAGGCCAGCAAGAACAGGCCGTCGCGCGGGCGCACGGGCAGGGTGCGAAAGTAGGTGCGGTCCGGCCCCGCGCCAAAGGCCTTGGCATCCATAGCCAGCGCGGTGCGCTCCGATTTGCGCAGCGCGGCGGCCAGCAGGGGGATGGCATAGCGCCGCACCCGCTCCAGCGCGCCGCGCACCCCCCGACCTTCGCCCACGCCCCGCACCCGGTGCGCCAGCCGGATGATGGTCAGTTCGCGGCGCAGCAGGGGCAAAAAGCGATGGGCCACCAGCACGCCATAGGCAAAGCGATAGGGCACCCGCAAATTTTGGGCCAGGCTGACCGCGAAGTCGGTGGGGTCGGTGGTGGCGATGAACAGCAGCGACGCGGCCACGAACACCAGCACGCGCAGGCCCAGCGTCAGGGCCATGAGCAGGCTCTCCTGGGCCACGGTCCACGGGCCCCATTGCACCAGCAGATGCGGGTTGGGGTAGCGGCTCAGGTCGGTGTACAGCGCGGTGAACAGCATCAGCGGCCAGGGCAGCGCCAGCATGTACAGGCTCCAGCGCAGCAGGCGGCCCAGCGGCACCCGGCCGACCCACCACACGGTGCACCACAGGCCCACGGCCAGCAAGCCGGGCACCCAGGGCGAGTAGACGAAAGTCGCGGCCAGGCCCACCGCGGTCATGGTCAGCAACTTCACCGCGGGGTTGAGGCGATGCAACGGCGACGCATGGGCCAGGTAGGTGAACACGGCTTCCTCCGGCCGGGAAGGGCTGGGGTCATTGTACCGCGCGCCCGGCCCGAGGTATAATCCTTTCCATCCCCCCACGGCCGGAGCCCGCATGTCCTCCTGGCAAGCCCTGGCGCAACGCACCCTCGACTGGGCCGTGGCCCTGCAGGCCATCCCGGGGCCGACCTTTCACGAAGCCCGCCGCGCGGCCTGGCTGGCCGCGCAGTGGCGCGCCTGGGGCCTCACGCCCACCACCGACGACCTGGGCAATGTGTATGTGCGGGTGCCCGGCGCGGGCTCGGGCCGCAGTCTGGTGCTGACCGCGCACCTGGACACGGTCTTCCCGCCGGACACGCCTTTGCGTCTGCGACGCACCGCGACGCGGCTTCAGGGGCCGGGCATCGGCGACAACAGCCTGGGCGTGGCCGGGCTGCTGGGGCTGGTGGCGGCCCTGCGCGAACACGGGCCCTGGCCCCCGCCGGTGGACATCCACCTGGTGGGCAATGTGCGCGAAGAAGGGCTGGGCAATCTGGACGGGATGCGGGCCGTGGTGGACCGTTTCGGCGCGGCGCCGCGGGCCTACATCGTGCTGGAAGGGCTGGCCCTGGACCGCATCTACCACCGGGGGCTGTGGATTCGCCGCTATCGGGTCACGGTGCGCACCCCGGGCGGACATTCGTGGGCCGACTACGGCGCGCCGTCCGCGGTGCACGAACTGGCCGCGCTCATCGCCGAGGCCGCGCGCTGGCGATTGCCCCGGCGGCCGCGCACCACCTTCAATGTGGGCCGGGTGCACGGCGGCACCACGGTGAACACCATCGCGGCCGAGGCCCAGGCCGAAGTGGACTGGCGCTCGGAGCAGGCCGAGACTTTGGCGCACTGGAGCCGACGGTTCGAGGCCCTGGCCCAGGCGCGGCAGCGGCCGGGGGTGCAGGTGGAAGTGGAAACCATCGGCTTTCGGCCGGGCGGCGCGCTGCCCGAGACGCATCCCCTGGTGCAGGCCGCGCTACAGGCTTATCGGGAACAGGGCCTGCACCCGCGGCTGGGCATCGGCTCCACCGACGCCAACATCCCGCTGAGCCGGGGATACCCCGCGGTGGTGGTCGGCCTGAGCCGCGGCGGGGGCGCCCACACCCTCCAGGAATACATCGAGACCGGGCCCGTGGCCCAGGGTCTGGCCGCATTGACCGCGCTGGTGCGCGCGGTGACCCGGGCCGCTTAGCGCGCGTCGTGCTCGGGGTGCAGGTGCGCCCAAATGCGCCGCGCCAGCGCGCGGGAAATGCCGGGCACCGCGGCCAGCGCGTCTTCCGACGCGGCGCGCAACCGCTCCATCGTGCCGAAGTGTTGCAGCAGCGCGCGGCGGCGCTTGGGCCCCACGCCGGGGATATCCTCCAGGCCCGACGCCAGGGCCCGCTTCTGGCGTCGGCGGCGGTGCCCCTCCAGCGCGAAACGATGGGCCTCGTCGCGCACCCGCTGCAGCACATGCAGCGCGGGGTCGTCCCGCTCCAGGCGCAGGGGTGCGGCGCGACCGGGCACGTAAATCTCCTCCGCGCGCTTGGCCAGGGCAATCACCGGCACCCGGTCGGTCAGGTCGAAACGGGCCAGCACCTGCCGGGCGCGGACCAACTGCCCCGCGCCGCCGTCCACGAGTATGAGGTCGGGCAGGCGGCCGAACGCGGGGTCGGGCCGCGCGCCGACGCGGATTTTCTGCTCCTGCGCGGCCTGCCAGCGGCGCAGGCGGCGGGTCAGCGCCTCTTCCAGCGCCGCGTAATCGTCCACCCCGGTCACGCTGCGGATGTTGAAGCGCCGATACAGGCGGCGGACCGGCGCGCCCTGCTCGAGCACCACCATGCTCACCGTGGTGGCCGTGCCGTGCAGGGTCGAGGCGTCGTAGCCTTCGATGCGCTGGGGCGGATGCGGCAGTTCCAGCGCGGCTTGCAGGCGGGCCAGGGCCTCGGTGTGGCGATGGCGCTCGGCCTCCCAGCGGGCCCGCAGCGCGGCCAGGGTCTCGGCCGCGTTCTGGGCCACCAGGTCCAGCAAGGCTTGCTGGTCGGCCCCCTGGGGGATGCGGAAGGTGAGGCGCGGGCCGCGGCGCTGCTGCCGCAGCCACTGCTCGATGAGGCGGGCCTCTTCCAGTTCGTGGGGCAGTAGCACGTCACGGGGGCGCGAGTCCATGCTGGCCTGGCCGTAAAAGCGCTTGAGGAACGCGCTCAGCACCGCGGCGTCGGGCTCGTCGGCGGTGTTCTCCAGCACGAAGTACTCGCGGCCGATGAGTTTGCCCCCGCGGATGAAGAACACCTGCACCACGGCCTCGTCCCGGTCTCGGGCCAGGGCCAGCACATCCGCGTCGCCCACGACATCGCCCACGATGCGCTGGCGCTGGGTGATGTGCTGCATGGCGCGGATTTGGTCCCGCAGGCGGGCCGCGGTCTCGAAATCCAGGCGTTGGGCTGCGGCCCGCATCTCGGCCTCCAGGCGCTGCAGCACGGGCTCGGTGTCGCCTTCCAAAAAGCGGCCCAGGTCGGCCACCAGGGCCCGATAGGCTTCCTGGCTCACCACGCCGATGCACGGCCCCGCGCACAGGCCGATGTCGTAATACAGACAGGCCCGGGTGTCCCGGCCGGTAATGGTGCGGTTGCAGGTCAGGTAGGGGAAAATCTTGCGCAGCGCGTTGAGGGTTTGGTGCACGGCCCACACGCTGGTGTAGGGGCCGTAGTAGCGCGAGCCGTCGTTCACCACCCGGCGGGTCACGCTTACCTTGGGGTAGGGGTCGGCCCAGTGGATTTTGATGTACGGATAGCGCTTGTCGTCCTTGAGTTGGATGTTGTAGCGCGGGCGATGGCGCTTGATGAGGTTCATCTCGAGGATGAGCGCCTCGAGTTCGCTGCCCACCACAATCCATTCCAGGTCGTGCAGCCGCTCCAGCAAGCGACGCACTTTGCGGTTGTGGCGGGCCGTGCTGGGCTGGAAGTAGGAGCGCAAGCGATTGCGCAGGTTGACGGCCTTGCCCACATAAATGACCTCGCCCGCGGCGTCCCGCATCAGGTACACGCCGGGTTGGGTAGGCGCCTGGGCAGCCTGGGCTTTCAGGTCGGCCAAACGAGGGTTGTCCATCATGATGCTCATTGTACCCCGGCTCGAGAGTATAATGGGGGCGAACCCCGCTGCGCGCGGCGGGCATCCCCACCCAAGGAGGCGCCCATGCGGACCCCCATTGTGGCCGGAAACTGGAAGATGCACAACACGGTGGAAGAAGCCCGCCACCTGGTCTGGGCCATGCTGGAACCGCTGCAGGCCGTGACCGGTGTGGAGCGCATCGTGTGCCCGCCGTTTACCGCGCTGCTGCCCGTGGCCAACCTGCTCATGGGCACCGAGGTGCGCGTGGGCGCGCAGAACATGCACTGGGCCGAGCAGGGCGCGTACACGGGCGAAATCTCGCCCCGCATGGTGGCCGAGTGGGCCCAGTATGTCATCCTGGGCCATTCGGAGCGCCGCGGCTACTTCGGCGAGACCGACGACATGGTGCGCCGCAAGGTGCACGCCGCGCTGGCCCATGACCTGACGCCCATCGTGTGCGTGGGCGAGAGCCTGGCGCAGCGCCGCGCCGGCGAAACCGAAGCCGTGGTGCGCAGCCAACTGCTGGCCGCGCTGGAGGGCCTGACGCCCGACCAGGCCGCGCGCGTGGTGGTGGCCTATGAGCCGATTTGGGCCATTGGTACGGGCGAGGCAGCCACGCCCGAAGACGCGCAGCAAGTCATCGGGGGCGTGCTGCGGCCCGCGTTGGCCCAGGCCTTCGGCGAGGCCACCGCGCAGGCGGTGCGCATCCTTTACGGCGGCTCGGTCAAGGCCCACAACGCGGCCGGCTTCTTCGCCCAGCCCGACATTGACGGCGCGCTGGTGGGCGGCGCCAGCCTGGACCCCGAACAGTTCCCGGCCATTGCGCAGGCGGCCGCGGCCTCATAGCCAGCGGGCGTCCAGACGCCACAGCCCGGCCTCCCGGGCCAGGGCCACGGCCTGACGATATTCGTCCCCCCGCACCCGACGGCGCAACTCGGGATATTTGTCGGTGGTGACCACCTGATACTCGGGCCGGTACTGGGCCATGAGGTTGACATAGGTGTCGGGGGACACCGCCTGGGCCAGCCAGCGCAGGATGGCCGCGGTGTCGTCCAGCAACCCCGGCAGCACCAGGTGCCGCACCAGCACGCCCCGCCGGGCCAGGCCCTGGCGGTTGAATTTGAGCGGCCCGACCTGACGGTGCATCTCGAGAATGGCCCGCCGGGCCACCTCGGGATAGTCGGGCGCCTTGAGATAGCGCCGCGCGTGCTCGGGCTGCCAGACCTTGAAATCGGGCATGTAGATGTCCACCACGCCGTCCAGCCAGCGCAGGCTTTCCAGCGCGTCGTAGGCCGAGGTGTTGTAGACGATGGGCAGGCGCAGGCCCTGCTCCACGGCCAGCAGCAGCGCCTCCAGCAACTGCGGCACCACATGCTCGGGCGTCACCCAGTTGATGTTGTGCACGCCCTGTTCCTGCAGTTCCAGCATCCGCGCGGCCAACTCTCGGGGGCGCAGGGGGCGCCCCACGGGCTGCTGGCTGATGTCCCAATTCTGGCAGAATACACAGCGCAGGTTGCAGCCGCTGAAGAACAGCGTGCCCGACCCGCGCCAGCCCCGCAGGCAGTCCTCTTCGCCAAAATGCGGAAACGCGCTGGCCACCCGGGCATAACGGCCAATGCGACACACCCCCACCTGGTCGGCCAGGCGATTCACGCCGCAGGCGCGGGGGCAGGTGCGGCATTGGGCCAGCGCCCGGCGGGCTTCGTCCACCCGGCGGGCCAACTCGCCGCTCTCATACAACGCCACATAGGCCGGCTGAAACGCCTCGTCGGGCAAGAGAAAGCGCGGGTCTACCAGCGAAGGTGCGGCCACAGGCCCGTCTTCCCACCACATAGTCCCTTCCTCGCAGTGCCATCGAATGCACGAAGCATGTGCGCGGCGTTCCCCTTGGGATTGTACCATTCTGTGCGGCCGCTGAAAAGGCGCTTTTCGCGCCAAATCCCCGGCCTTTGCGACCCAATCAGAGCGTTTCTTTACTATCTGCGCGCCGAGTCGTCGCCAAGGCGCACCAAAACGCGCCGGCATGGTCACCACGCGCACGCGGCCTCGGCCTGGGTATACTATAAGTGGGGAGCGTTCGACAGGAGGCCGGATGACCACCGGAGCCGAGCCACTGCCAGGCGGGTTGGTGAGCGCGTTGCGGGCCGCGCTGCGGGCCCACGCCCGACGACAACCCACGGCCTGGCACAACCTGGCCCGCTTTTTGCCCCATGTGGCGCAAAGTTCCCAGGGGGAATGGGATGCTGCTATCGGCCAGGCGCTGGAGCGCCTGCACGCGGAAGCCCCCGCGCTGGCCGAGTTGCTGCGGGCCCGCTTTTGGGAGGGCCTCACCGTACAGGCCCTGGCCTATCGCCAGCACCTGGCCCCCAGCACCCTCTACGCGCGGCAACGGCAGGCCATCCTGGCCCTGGCCCGTCATCTGTGGGCTTTGGAGCAGCGCCAACGGCGCCACGCCCAGGCGGCCCTGGCCCACAAGACCCGCCATCTTCCCCCGGCCACATATACGCAACTCTTCGGCCTGGATGCTGCGCTGGCCCAACTGCAGCACTGGCTGCTGGACCCCGCCGGGCCGGCCTGGGTGCTCATCGAGGGACTGGGGGGCCTGGGCAAAACTACTCTGGCCCACGCGTTCGCCCATCGCCACCTGAGCCACTGGGACGACCTGGCCTGGGTGGACGCGCACGCGCATCGCCGTACCTGGGAGAGCACGGCCCAGCCGCTGGAGCCCCAGGCGCTGGTGGAGCGGCTGGCCTGGCAACTGGCCGGTGCGGACCTGGCCGCGCAGCCGCCCCCGCGGCGCCAGGAGCGGCTACGCGCCCTGCTGGCCCAGGGCCGCTACCTCATCGTGCTGGACGACCTGCTGCCCGATGCCATCCGCTCGCTGCTGGACCTGCTGCCCCCGCCTCCGGCCCAAACCCGCCTGCTCATCACCACCCGCTACCGGTACCCGGCCTCGGGCGCGCATCTGCCCATGCGCGAACTCAGCCGCGCGGACAGCCTGGCTTTGCTGCGCGCCGAAATGCGCCAGCGAGGGCTGCCGCCTCTGCCCGCGGCCGACCTGGGCCGCCTGTACGCGACCATCGGCGGCAACCCCCTGGCCCTCAAACTCACCGTGGGGCATCTGACCTTTTTGCCCTTGGAGCGGGTACTGGACCATCTGCCCCACCTGGCCGCGGGCCCCGGCGAAGACTTGTTCGCCTATATCTACGAGCCCCTGGTGCGCCACCTGCCCGCCCACGCCCGGCAGGTGCTGGAGGCCATGCCCTTCTTCGCGCCCCAGGGGGCCACCTACGCGGAATTGCAGGCCCTGACGGGCCTGCCCCACGAACGCCTGGACGACGCGCTGTATCGGTTGATGTACCACGCGCTGCTGGACCTGGACCCCAGGCCCCCGGCGCGCTACTTCATCCATCGGTTGACCTATGTCTACCTCACCCGCCAACACGACCCCACCCGCGCGGTCGCATCCGACTGAGTGCGCCGCGCCTCGGGCCCTGGCCTTTTGGCGCGCGCAGGTGCGCGCCGCGGCCGACGAGGGCGTGCTGACCCACGCGCGGCAGGCCCTGCTGCTGGCCGCGCGGCAGGGCGCGCCCGCGGCCGACTTGGCCTCCCTGGCCGTGGCCCTGCACGAGCCGCTGATGCAGCACGGCCAGATGCGCACCTGGGCCCACGACCTGCAGCGGCTGTTCGCCGCGCGGCCCGATGTGCCCGCAGCCCACCCCGCGCTGTGGGAGCAGGCGCTCAGCGCGTGGACCGCGGCCGGCGAGTGGGGCCAGGCGCAGCGGCTGTTGCAATCCTGGCCCGCGGCGGCAGGGCCGCGCCCCTGGGCCATCGCCCGCCGGCTCTATCGCCAGGGCGCGCTGCTGTGGATGCAGGGCCGCTGGACCGCGGCGTTGCGGCTGGCCCAACAGGCCTGGCGACTGGCCCGCACCGCGCCCAACGAACAGCGCGTCGCCATCGCCTCGTTGCTGGTGCTGGCCACCTGGCGCTTAGGGCGGCGTAAACACGCCCGCCGCTGGGGACGCCGGGGCCTGGCCTTGTGCCCCCCTGACGCGGGGCTGTGGCGCGGCCGCCTCCATCACTACCTCTTCCTGGTCTCCTGGCCCACTGCGCCCCACCGGGCCCAACAGCATCTGCGGATGGCCCAGGAACAATTGCGCGCGGCCGGGGGCTACCTGCAACTGGCCCACCTTTTGGCCGACAGCACCGACCTTTACCTGACCCTGGGCCGGCGTGACCAGGCGGAAGAAGCCCTGGCGCAAGCCTACGCGCTGTGGCGGCAGAGCGAAGACCCGGCCGGGCTGGCCGACTATTACCGCCACGCGGCCATCGTGAGCCACGCGCTGGGGCAGAGGGCCCTGGCGCGCGACTACGCGGCCCACGCCGCCGAACGCTGGGCCGCGCTGGGCGTGACCCGCGAAGTGCGCCGTTGCCAACGCCTGCTGCAACGCTGGCGCACGGCCGCGTAGAGATTTCGTGGAGAATCCCCAGAGGTTCCCCATCCTTCCCCGGACTACAACAAAAGAGGAAGCGAAGTTCGCGGCCCGCGGCCGGGCGTAGCGCCGGGCGCGCGGGCCAAGGGCTTGCTCAAGCCCCGCCCAAGCGGAGGATATCATGCGCACACGGCAACGACTCGTCCTGCTGCTCATCGGGTTGGTCGCCCTGCTGGGGGTGTGCAGCGGTGGGCTCTGGTGGCTGTTGCAGCCGGCCGACACCGCGGGCACACGGCCCACGGCGCAGTTCCGGGCCCCCGAACCCAACGCCCAGGTCACCGTGGGGCAGGCGGTGGCCATCCAGGGTTGGGCCCATACGCGCGCGCCCCAGGCCCAAATCGCCCGCCTGCTGCTATGGGTGGACGGGCGCCTGGTGGGCGAGGTACCCGGCCCGGCCAACCCCCTGGTCAACGCCTGGCAATGGACGCCGACCCGCCCCGGCGACCACACGCTGGTGCTCATGGCCCTGGACACCGCGGGGCGCAAAGGCTCGGCCTACCGGGCGCTAAGCGTGCAGCCCGCGGCCGACGACCCCGACGGCGACGGTCTCGCGGGGGCCCAGGACCACTGCCCCGACCAGGCCGGGCCCTGGTCCTACGGCGGCTGCCCCCAGCCCGCGCCGGACGCGGACGGCGACGGCATTCCCGACGCGCGCGATGCCTGCCCCGACCAGGCCGCGCCCGCGGGCACCGATGGTTGCCCCCTGCCCGGCGCCAACGATAGCGACGGCGACGGCCTGCCCAACGACGCGGACGCCTGCCCCAACACGCCCGGGCCTCAAGACCACCACGGGTGCCCCCTGCCCGCGGACGCGGACGGCGACGGCGTGCCCGACTGGAGCGACCCCTGCCCCTTCGACTTCGGCCCTGGCGGCGGCTGCCCGCCCGCGCCCGACGCGGATGGCGATGGCACGCCCGACGACCTGGACGCCTGCCCGGCCCAGTCCGGCCCGCCCGAGACCTTGGGCTGCCCCCAACCCGACGATGACAACGACGGCATCCCCAACGACGCGGATGCCTGCCCCGACCAGGCCGGACCCGTGAACAACAACGGCTGCCCCGCGCCCTCGGACCAGGACGCGGACGGCGACGGCGTGCCCGATGACGCGGACGCCTGCCCCCACAACCCCGGTCCGGTGGACAATAGTGGCTGCCCCCTGACCGACACCGACGGCGACGGCACGCCCGACGACGCGGACGCCTGCCCCGACCAGGCCGGGCCCGCGGACAACGGCGGCTGCCCCCGGCCCGACGCGGACGGCGACGGCCTGCCCGACGATGTGGACGCCTGCCCCGACCTGCCCGGCCCCGAGGGCAACGGCGGCTGCCCCCTGGACGACAACGACGGCGACGGCATCCCCAACGATGTGGACACCTGCCCCGATTTGGACGGCCAGGGCTCCCCCGACGGTTGCCCCGCCTGGGTGCACGGCTTCGGCGACGATATCCCCGGCTTCGAGGGGCCCCGCATGTGCGACTGGCTGCCGGCTTTGTGCAACCTGGGCCGGGACAACGACGGCGACGGCATCCCCGACATCCAGGACGCCTGTCCCGATATCCCCGGCTTGCCCATCAACGAAGGCTGCCCCTTGATGCCCCTGGGGCCCGAGATGCCCGAATTCTTGTGCCCCAGCATTTTGCCGCAGGGCGTATGCGACCTGCTGGGGTCCCCGCCTGAAGAAGAGGCCGACCAGCCCGAAACCTGGGCCGAGCCGCCCGACGAGGTCAGCCTGTATTTAGGCTATGAGGACAAGCCCTCCCTGGAAACCGACGCGGCCTGGGAGCGGGTGTACTGCGTGGTCAACCTCAACGACATGGGCTGGGTCAACCTGCCCGCGGACCTGTGGACGCCCGCGGGTAGCCCCACCCAATGGATGTTGGACGAAGCCCGCCGCTCGGTGACCTTGTCGGACCCGCCCGCGGTGGGCATTGGCCTGCGCCTGGTGTGCTGGGGCTGGCGCGACATCAGCGAAGGCGAGGTCGCGCTGGGCCAGATTCAAGTGGCCAACACCTGGGACGGTCGGCCCCGCTGGGAGTGGGATGTGCGCTCCAGCGGCGGCGAGGACGGCCACTTCTTCCGGGCGCATGTTTTGGTGTGCAACGACCCGAGCGTTTGCCCGTAAAGGGCCTTCGGGAAGGAGGAAAACATCATGTTCCGTCCGCGACGCTTGCTCTGGCTGCTCTTCGTCGGCCTGCTGGTGGGCCTGGCCGGCTGCCGCTTCGACCCCGAATTGCCGCCTCCGCCGGCCTTGGAAATCACCGCGCCGCGAGAAGGCGACCCGGCTCGCGTGGAGCGCCCCGTCCGGGTAACGGTGCACTTGCACGAGCGCACGCCCGTGGGCCAGGGGACCCTGAGCATCCGCGGCCCCGAAGAGCACGACCTGCCCCTGGCATTCGAGGCGCGGCCGGGCGATATGTACATCGCCGAGGCCGAGTGGACGCCCATGACCACAGGCGAATACACCCTGCAGGCGCGCGTGCCCGTGGCCGGTGGTGAGGAAGAGGAAAGCCCCGAGGTCACCATCGCGGTGGTGACCATCTCGGCCATCCGTCGCGCGCCCATGCTGGCGCAAGAAACGCCTTCCGGCGCGCGGCCGCAGCCCACCGGGACGCCCACGCCCGCGCCCCAGGCCACCACGCCGTCGCCGGGAGCCTCGCCCACGCCCACCCTCACGCCCTCGGCCACGCCCTTGCCCTGCCTGCGGGCCGAGTTCGTGGCCGATGTCACGGTGCCCGACGGCACGGTCTTCGAGCCCGGCACCGCGTTCACCAAGACCTGGCGCTTGCGGAACACCGGCTCGTGCACCTGGACCTCCGACTTCGCGGTGGTGTTCGACTCGGGTGACCGCATGGACGCGCCCGACGCCACGCCCATCGGGCAGACGGTGACTCCCGGACAAATGGTGGATGTGTCGGTGGACCTGGTCGCCCCCGACACACCGGGCACCTACCGGGCCAACTTCAAACTGCGCAGCACCGACGGCCGGGTGTTCGGCCTGGGCGACCGGGGCGCGCCTTTCTATGTCGAAATTCAGGTGCAGATGCGTCGGCCCGATTTGCAAATCCAGGCTGTTCAATTCGACCCGGCCACACCCGTGGAAGGGCAGGGCTTCACCGTGTATGTCACCGTGGTCAACCGGGGTGAAGTCCGCAGCGGCCCCTTCTCCGTCGCCTGGTTCACCGACCCCGCGGCTCATGTGGCGTACTGCTCGTGGAGGGTGAACGACCTGGCCCCCGACAACGCCACCACCTTGAGTTGCCCGGCCGGGCAGCAGCAAAACGGCTACCTGCCCGCGGGGGACTACACCACCCTGGCCGTGGCGGACGCCAACCGCGAAGTGCAGGAAACCAACGAGAACAACAACGAAGCCACGGCCCCGCTGCACATCGCCTCTGGCGACACCACCGGCCCCGTGCTCAAGCCCTCGGCCAGCAGCCACATGATTTACTGGCCCACCCAGTACTGCTCGCCCTATGAGGTGACCATCTCCACCTACGCGAACGACGAATCGGGCGTGGCCTGGGTGCGGCTGACTTACCGCGTCATTGACGACACGGGCAAGGAAGGCCAATGGGTGACGCGCGACATGGTGATGACCGGCACCGCCACCTACGCCTACACCCTCACCGGCGACGACCTGGTGGCCAGCCTGAATCCGCCCGTACACAGCACCCAGGGCCGGGTGGAATACTACATCACGGCCGCGGATACGCACGGCAACACCTCGCGCGCCGACATGCCGGACCTGCAACTGCTGTACTGCGTGTACTGAGGGACCCGCGCCGCACAAGCCCCAACGGCCCGGCCTGAAAGGCCACGCGGGGCTTGTGCGGCCCTCTTGAGGAGAGGACAGCCATGCGGAACCGCTTGCTTCGGCCGCGGCATGGTTGGGCCATCTTGATGGGGCTACTGCTCGGCGCTTTGCTGTTGTTGAGCGCGTGTCGGCTCCCTCACATCACCATCGTGCTCCAGCCATCGGCCTCGGCGACCCCGGCCGCTCACCCATTCGCGGGCCCAAACCCGACCTTCGCGGCCACCCAGGCCGCAAGCGCACCCGCGGCGACACCGCCCCCCACGCCGCGCGCGGCCGAGGCGCCAGGGACGCCGTCGCCCACGCCTTCCCCCATCCCCCACTTGCGCCGCCCCGGCGAGCCGGTGCTGAGCGAACGCGTGTGGGACGCCACCTGCCGCGCGGGGAACGCGCCCATCGTGCCCCCGCGGGGCGACGATTACTTCGTCAACCTGTACGAGCGGCCGTTCAACGCCGAAACCCAAGACACCTACTACCCCGAACTGGACATCCGCCGCGCGGACATCGGCACCGACGGGACCTGGCTGTATGTGGTGCTGGAACTCAACGGCGGGACCCTGCCTGCCGAGCCCACCGCGTACGGCGTGGAACTGGACCTGGACATTGACGGTCGCGGGGACTGGCTGCTCTGGGCCCAAAGCCCCCTGGGCACCACCTGGCAGGTGGAAGGCGTGGCCCTGTACCGAGACCTGGACGACGATGTGGGCGAGGTGCGCGCCTGTCGCAATGACCCGCCCCAGGACGGCACCAGTTACGAGGACCAGGTCTTCGTCGCGGGGCAAGGTCTGGACCCCGACGCGGCCTGGGCGCGCTGGGTCCCGCGCGGGCGTCCCCAGGTGCAATTCGCGTTGCTGTACGACATCATCGAGCGAGACCCCGCGTTCATGTGGTGGGTGTGGTCCGACCGCCAGGTGCAACGCCCGGACTGGATGGACTACCACGACCACTACACCGCGGAGGAAGCCGGTTCGCCCTTCCCGCCCAATCCGTACTTCCCGGCGCGGGCGCTGGCCCGGCTGGACAACACCTGCCACTGGGTGTTCGGCTTCCAGCCCACCGGCAACGAGCCCTGCATCTGCGCGGGGAACTTCCCCACACCAACGGCCACCCCGGCTCCCACGGCCACGCCGACCATCACGCCCACGCCACAGCAAGGGGCGCGCATCACGGGCGTGTTCTACAAGGACCGCAACGACAACGGGCAGTATGACCCCGGCGAGGGGGTGAGCAGCATCACGGTGGTTGCGCGGCGCGGGGCCTGCGGCAGCCCGATGGGCGTGGGCGACACCGCGGTCTCGGGGGCCGATGGTTCGTTCGTCCTGAATGTGCCCGTCGGCGGGCCGTGGTGTGTCATGCCGAGCAACCCGACCATCTGGGACCCGCCGCGGCAGCAAGTCAACGCGCCACCGGGCGGCACGGCAGGGCCGGTCTATTTCCGGTTCAAACAGCCCTGAGGTGTTTTCCGTCACGGCCTTGGCCGCGCGCGGAAGACGATGGGGATAAATCCATACAGGATTAGGATGTCTGTATGTTCGCCGTCGTAGGGGCTGGGGATATGGGGATGAGGGCGCGCGCGTTAATAAGGAACGAACGCGTTTTTGACCCTGCAAACCACTTTCGATAGGCGCCGCGAGCCTACGGATAACGCGGGGATGGCCGGGGGAGAAGTTGTCCTGTCTTATCCCCGCGTTATCCGCCGATTTATCCCCAGCGCCACATGTGGGATTCACACACGCGGAACGCCAACATATGGCCTGGGCGGGGAAAGGGGCCGCCGGGGGTTATCCACAATCCGCGCGCTTTATCCACACCTTTTCCGCAGTTATCCACAAACCGAAAACGCCCTGCCGTCGGGCAGGGCGTTGGGCGCGTGGTCGGTGAGGGCGCGGCTCAGCGGCCGTCTTTCTTGAAGCCCGCCAGGCCGGTGCCGATGAGGCCGGTGGGCAGGACCACGGGCTTGGTGGGCGCCTCTTTGCCAAAGGTGATAACGCCGTCGGGGGTCTCGGCTTCCACCGCGATGCCCAGGCTCTGCAGTTCTTTGACCAGCACCTTGAAGGACGCGGGGAGCCGCGGGGCTTCGATGGGGTGACCCTTGACGATGGCCTCGTAGGTCTTGAGCCGGCCCTGGACATCGTCCGATTTGATGGTGAGCATTTCTTGCAGCGCGTAGGCTGCACCGTAGGCCTCCAGGGCCCACACTTCCATCTCGCCGAAGCGCTGGCCGCCGAATTGGGCCTTGCCGCCCAGGGGCTGCTGGGTAATCAGGCTGTAGGGGCCGATGGAGCGGGCGTGGACCTTGTCCTCCACCAGGTGGTGCAGTTTCATCACCGTCATCACGCCCACGGTGACGGGGCGGTCGTAGGGCTCGCCGGTCATGCCATCGCGCACGATTTGCTTGCCCAGGATGGGCATGGGCCGACCGGTCTCCATCATCACCTCGGTGGCCCGCTGGCGCACCTGCTCCGCGGGGATGCGGTCCACATCCTCGTAGCCCAGGCTCTTCATCCACAGGCGCAGGCCCGCGTCAATGGCCCGGCGGTTGTTTTCGTCCCGTTCTCGCGGGCTGAGGTCCATGTCCTCGAAGGCCAGGATGGCCTCGGGGTCGTACCCTTGTTCCCGCAGCCATTCGGTGAGTACCGCGCGGCGGGCGTAGGTTTCGTCGGTCAGTGAGAAGATGTCGTACCCCTTCTCGCCCAGGTATTGCTCCAGGTACAGGATGCGCACTTCCGCGTCGTCCCGCAGGTCTTCGGGGTCGTAGCCCTGGGCTTTGGCCCAGGCCCAGGCGCGTTCGGTGATGTGCTTCCAGGCGTGGTCAATGAGCCAGGCGCGGGCCAGTTCGGCTTCCACCTCTTCTTCGGTGGGGCTGTCGAACACGGGGACCACCGCGCGGAAGCCCAACTGGCGGGCGGCCCAGCCCAGGTGGACTTCCAGCACCTGGCCGATGTTCATGCGGCCCGGCACGCCCAAGGGGTTGAGGATGATGTCCACCGGCGTGCCGTCTTCCAGGAAGGGCATGTCTTCCACGGGCACCACCTTGGAGACCACGCCCTTGTTGCCGTGCCGGCCGGCCATCTTGTCGCCGGCGGTGATTTTGCGGCGCTGCGCCACCATGACCCGCACCATCTTCTCCACGCCCGCGGGCAGGTCGCGGTGCTCTTCGCGGGTGAACACGGTGACATCCACCACCGTGCCCCGCTCGCCGTGGGGCATGCGCAGCGAGGTGTCCTTCACATCCCGGGATTTTTCGCCGAAGATGGCCCGCAGCAGGCGCTCTTCGGGGGTGAGTTCCTTCTCGCCCTTGGGCGTCACTTTGCCCACCAGGATGTCCTTGGGGCCCACCTGCGCGCCGATGCGGATGATGCCGTCTTCGTCCAAATCTCGCAGTTGGTCTTCGCCGGTGTTGGGGATGTCGCGGGTGATTTCCTCGGGCCCCAAGCGGGTGTCGCGGGCCTCGACCTCGTATTTCTCGATGTGAATGGAGGTGTACTTGTCCTCTTGGATGAGGCGCTCGGAGATGAGGATGGCGTCTTCGAAGTTGCCGCCCTCCCACGAGAGGAAGGCCACCACCACATTTTGGCCCAGGGCCAGGTCGCCCTGGTCGGTGGACGAACTGTCGGCCAGCACATCGCCCTTTCGCACCCGCTGGCCTTTGACCACGATGGGCCGCTGGTCAATGCAGGTGCTCTGGTTGGAGCGGCGATAGCGATGCAGGGGGTAGACATGGTCGTGGCCCTGGTCGTCGCGGACCACCACCCGGTCGCCGGTCACCGACACCACCTCGCCGTCGGTCTGCGAGAGCACCACCTGGCCCGAATCGTAGGCGGCCTTGCGCTCGATGCCCGTGCCCACCAGGGGGGCGTCGGGCCGCAGCAGGGGCACGGCCTGGTTCTGCATGTTGGAGCCCATGAGCGCGCGGGTGGGGTCGTCGTGTTCCAGGAAGGGAATGAGGCCCGCGCTGATGCCCACGATTTGGTTGGGCGCCACATCCATGAAGGAAATCTGCTCGGGGTCGGTGAATTGGAAGCGGCCCCGATAGCGAGTGAGGATGTCGTCGTGGGCGAATTCGTGATGTTCGTTGAGGGGCGCGTTGGCCTGTGCGATGTAGTAGCGGTCTTCCTGGTCCGCGGTCAGATACTCGATTTCACGCGAGGCCCAGGGCACGATGGCCAGGGGGCGGGTCCCCAAGGCTTCGGCCAGCAGCGCGGCCGTCTCGGGGGTGACGCGCTCGCCGGCGCGCGCCAGCACCTGGCCGTCGTCGCTCACCGCGTCCTGGCGCAGGCGGCGGCCCACCAGCCGGGGGTCGTTGGCCGGCAATTCCCGGTACACCCGTCGGTAGGGCGTTTCGATGAAGCCATATGGGTTGACCCGCGCGTAGGTGGCCAGGCGGCCGATGAGGCCGATGTTGGGGCCTTCAGGGGTCTCGATGGGGCAGATGCGCCCGTAGTGCGAGTGGTGCACATCCCGCACATCGAAGCCGGCCCGTTCCCGACGCAGGCCGCCGGGGCCCAGGGCCGAGAGGGTACGCTTGTGGCGCAACTCGGCCAGGGGGTTGGTCTGGTCCATGAACTGGGACAACTGGCTGGAGCCGAAGAACTCCCGCAGGGCCGCGGTAATGGGCCGGATGTTGATGATGGTGGCCGGCGTGGGGCGCTCCTGGTCACCGCGGATGGACATGCGCTCTTTGATGACCCGCTCCATACGGCGCAGGCCCACCCGCAAGCGGGCCTGGACCAGTTCGCCCACGGTGCGCACCCGGCGATTGGCCAGATGGTCAATGTCGTCGGGCTCTTCCAGTTCGTTGTTGATGGCGATGAGCCGGCGCACCATGTGCACGATGTCCCACTTGGTGAGCGCGCGGTGCTCCATGGGCACCAGCCCGTGCAGGTCGAATTTTTGATTCATCTTGTAACGACCCACCCGGGCCAGGTCGTAGTAGCGGCCGTCGAAGAGTTGCGTTTGCAGGAACTCGCGCGCGTTGTCCAGGGTGGGCGGCTCGCCGGGCCGCAGGCGCTTGTACAGTTCAATGAGCGCGGCCTCGGCCACCGAATAGCCGTCCAGGTCCAGTTCGGGCTCTTGCTGGATGGACGCCGCGATGAAAGGCCGGTCGGGGTTCTTGTCCACATCCGCGAAGAGTTCCATCAACTCCGCGTCGGTGCCGCTTTGCAACGGCGGGTTGGCCATGCCGTCGTCCACCGCGGCCAGGGCCCGCAGGAACAGGGTCACGGGCACCGAGCGGCGGCGGTTGAACTTGAGGATGATGTAGTCGCTCTTGCGGGTTTCCAGTTCCAACCACACGCCCCGGTCGGGGATGAGTTTGGCCGTGGCCATGCGGCGGCCCGTGGTGCGGTCCAGGGGGGCCTCGAAATAGGCGCCCGGCGAGCGGATGAGTTGCGACACCACCACCCGCTGGGTACCGTTGATGATGAAGGTGCCCTGCTCGGTCATCTCGGGGAAGTCGCCCAGGAAGACATCCTGCTTGATGGGCTCGGGCACATCGGGCCCCACGAGCAACACCGAAGCCCACAGCGGGCGGGCGTAGGTCAGCCCGCGCTCTAAGCACTCTTCGATGTCGTGCTTGGGCTCTTTGAACCAGAACTTGAGGCCCCACTCCTGGGCTTCGGGGGTGTTGCCCGGGAAGTAGAGGCGCATTCCTTCGTTGTAGGCGACCACGGGGGAGATTTCGTCGAAAATTTCGGCCAGGCCTTCTTCTTTGAACCAGCGATAAGAGTTGAGTTGGACCTCGATGAGGGGGGGCAAATCCATCACCGCGTCGAGGCGGCGGTAATTTTTGATGCGCGTAGGCGTCGCCATAACTGCAAGACCTCCAGGCGAGGGTCGCGGAAAACAAGGGCAGGCGCAAACCTCAATTATAGGGGATAAAGCCGCTTTGGGCAAGGGTTCGGCGCGAAAAAAGCAACATCACACCTCTCGGCCCAAGCGCCCGCGGGCCGCGTTCGAGGTGCCATGTCGTGGCCAAAGGCTTCTCCATGTGTGGGGCGAGCGGGAATCGAACCCGCACGGGCGAAGCCCGGGGGATTTTAAGTCCCCTGCGTCTGCCTGTTCCGCCATCGCCCCGCGGCCCCATTTTACCGGCCCCCGGGGCCTGGGTCAAGGTCGCCGCGCCCCCGCCAAAGGCAACCGCCCGCGACGGCGGCCGCGGGCGGTACAGGTCCCAGGTGATGCGCCAGCCTCACGGCGGGCTGACGAATTGCAACGGGTCCACCTTGCCGTAGGACTCGTGGATGAGTTCGAAGTGCACATGCGGCCCTGTGGAGTTGCCCGTGCTGCCCACCGCGCCGATGACGCTGCCCTGATACACTTCCTGGCCGCACCCCACATAAATCTGGCTCATGTGCGCATACAGCGACTGCCAGCCGTTGCCGTGGTCAATGACCACCACATAGCCGTAGCCGTACGGGCTCCAGCCCGCGTAGACCACCACGCCGTTGTCGGAGGCGAAGATGGGTTGCCCCACCGACCCGGCGATGTCAATGGCCGGGTGCACCGACGGGTTGTAGTAGGTGGTAATCCACGCGGTCGTGGTGGGCCAGATGAAGGTGTAAGTGCCGATGGGGCCGTAGCCGATGTCGCCGCAAGCGCCCGGCCCCGAGAGCCGCGAGCGGGCGATTTTGTCGCGGAACACCGTGATGCGGGTCCAGTCAATGGACTTCAGGTTGTGGGCCGGGATGAACACCAGGGTGCCCGGCTCGATGTGGACTTCGCCCAGCGCGGCCTCCACCGGGTCGAAGTCGTTGGCCGGGTGATTGAGCACTTCTTGGGGCGTGGTGCCGAATTCTTCGGCCAGGCTGTCCAGGTCGCTATCCTCTTCCCACTTGTAGACCACGCCGTCGGCCGGCGGGATGAGCAACTTCATGCCCGGCTTGAGCGTGTGCGCGTCGCCGTTCAGCGTGTCCACATTGGTCCAGAAGATGCTCTCGACCTTGAGACCGAAGCGCTCGGCAATGGACGACAGGGTATCGCCTTGCTTGACCTCGTACTCGACCACCTTCATGCGGCCCCGGTCGGGCAGTTGGGTCTTCATCTGCAGGCGCCGGGTGATGCCCGTGACCTGGTTGGCGCCTTCGGGGGGGAAGGGCGCCAGCCGCACGGGCAGGGGCGTCGGCGTGTTGGCCGCCGCGGGCACCGCGGCTTGCACGGCCGCGGCCTGATTGCTCGCCGCGGGAACGCCCCAGCGTTGCCACACGAAGGCCATCACCAAAACCACGCTGAACACCGCGATGTGTCCGCCCAACCGGGCGACCACATCAAAAAGCCCCCATTGTCCCAAGATGTCACTCCAGGGAACCCGGGGGGTAGGCCAGGCAGTGGGGGATTCCGGTTGTTCCTCGGCGGTCGGCCGCGAGGTTGTGTCCGCTGCTATGTGGGCCGCCGCTGAATCATGCTCGCTCATGGATGCAATGCTCCTCTGACAGGTCCTGGTGGATGCCGTCCCAAAAGTTTTATGTCTCACTCCGCAACCGCCCCTCATTATAGGGGGGAGCCGCGTTCTTGTCAAGCCTCGCCCGAGCGGCCATATGCCGCCCCGCGGCGCCCGCCGGCCTGCGGCCTCAGCCGCCGATGGCGACATCGTTGTAGGTCAGGTAGCGATTGCTAAAGAAGTTCCAGAACAAGATGACCACCATGACCAGCCCCAAGGCCAGGTTCTCGCCCACGGTTTGGGGGGGCAGCGGCCAGGCCACGGGGAGCCGCTGCACCGCGGTCACCAGCGGCCCGCGCCACCACGCAAACAGCGGCGTGCGAATGGCCGCGCCCACCGCATTGAGCACGAAGAACTGTACCCCCTGGCGCCACAGGGGCTTGCCGCGTGATTCCGGGTAGGTCCAGTAGCGGTTCCACACGAAGTTGTGGGTCACCGCGGCCGAGAACGACAACACACTGCACACCACGGGCGAGAGCGGCGTGAGCGCGCGCAGCGCGTTGAACACCCCGAAGTCCACCGCGGCGCCCATGGTGCCCACGATGGCAAAGCGCACGAAGCGCTGGCGTTCTTTGGCGTGGCGTAGCAACATGAGCCTTCCCCTGCGCATGGATGCGAGCCGCCCAAGTATATCATCCTCGCAGTCGCGCGCGTGGGCGGGTCTCGTGTTATCATAAAACCTGCCCGCCTGAGCAGGACGATGGGGCGAGGTCGGGATGCGAGACGAACGGGTCGCGCGGTGGCCTTTGCGAGGCCGACCGTGCTCAATTTTTCCAAGGAGCGTGCGATGCAAAGATTGGCTCGCGTAGGGCGTCGTTTGGGGTGGTGGGGCCTGGCAGGATGGGCGTTGATGGTCCTCGCGGCCTGCAGCGGCGCGGGCCTGGGGGCAGCGACGCCTACCGAGGCCTCGCCCGAAATGTTGTTCGTCCAGGGTCGCTGCGGCGCCTGTCACATCATCCCCGGCGTGGCGCAGGCCACGGGCACGGTGGGGCCGCCGCTGTGCGAGGTGACTTATGCCTACGCGCGCGGCGAACTCACCGTCGAGGACATCATGGCCGACATCGCCCAGCCCAATCGGCGGGTGCATGAGGGATATCTGGACAAAATCATGCCCGACGATTACACCGAGCGTTTTGACCAACAGGCGCTGCGTCGGATGGCCGAGTATCTCACGCGCTTACCTTGCCCGCAGCCTACCCAGGCGCCCGCCACGACGCCGTCCTCGACCGAAGGAGGTGCTTCATGAGCACGACGCGCTGGCGCGTGTTGTTGGCCGACCGGCTGCACCCGCGGGTGCGCGAGGTCTTGCAGGCCGCGCCCGAGAAGCCGTTGGTGTTGGATGAACCCGGCCTGGCTCCCGACGCGCTGGCCGCGCGGCTGGCCGAGGGCGTGCACGGCTTGATTGTCCGCAGCCGCACCAGGGTGACCGCGGCCCTGCTGGACGCCGCGCCCCACCTGCGGGTGGTGGGCCGGGCCGGCGTGGGGGTGGACAACATCGACCTGGACGCGGCCCGGGCCCGCGGGGTGGGGGTGGTCAACGCGCCGGCCGCCACCACCGACGCGGTCGCGGAGCACACCTTGGCGCTGCTCTTCGCGGTGGCCCGGCGCATCGCGGAGGCCGACGCCGGCCTGAAAGCCGGCCGCTGGGAGAAGAAACGCCTCATGGGCGTGGAACTGGCCGGGCGCACTCTGGGCCTGGTGGGCGTGGGCCGCATCGGCGCGGCCGTGGCCCGCCGCGCCGCGGCGTTGGGCATGCGGGTGGTCGGCTATGACCCCCACCTTCCGCCCGCGGCGTTGCGCGAGCGGGGCGCCACCCCGGTGGAAAATTTGGAGGCGCTGTTGGCCCAGGCCGATGTGGTCAGCGTGCATGTGCCCCTCACGCCCGAGACGCGGGGACTGCTGGGCCCCGCCGCGTTTGCTCGCATGAAGAAAGGCGTCATCGTGCTGGGCACCGCTCGCGGGGGCGTCATTGACGAAGACGCGCTGCTGGCCGCGCTGGAAAGCGGCCGGGTGCGGGGCGCGGGCCTGGATGTGTTCGCGCAAGAGCCGCCCGGCCCCACGCCCCTAGTCACCCACCCGCGGGTGGTGGCCACCCCGCACATCGCCGCGCAAACCGAAGAAGCCCAGCGCCGGGTGGCCGAGGACATCGCCCACGAAGTCCTGGCCGCGCTGCGGGGGCAGCCGCTGCGCTGGCGGGTGGTGTGACACGCGGGGCGCCTCGGCCGCGAATGCGGTTCCCCCGGCGGCCGTGACATTCGCGCGGTGCGCTTTGTGCTACACTAAAACCAGGAGCCCATGCCGCTCCGCCCTTCCTCGTCTCGTTACCCTCGATAGGAGGTAGCCTCATGAGCCAACCCGCGTTGCCCCCGAAACTGCAGTGGATTGAAGACGAATTGCGCAACCTGCGCGAAAGCGGCCTGTATGTGCACATCCGCACCATCGAGTCGCCGCAAGACGCGTGGCTGGTGGTGGACGGCAAACGGGTGCTCAACTTCTGCTCCAACAACTACCTGGGCCTCGCCAACCACCCCCGCCTGCGCGCAGCCGCCAAGCGGGCCATTGACCAGTACGGCATCGGCCCCGCGGCCGTGCGCACCATCGCGGGCACCATGAGCCTGCACCGCGAATTGGAGCGCCGCCTGGCCGCGTTCAAGGGCGCGGAAGACGCCATCACCTTCCAGTCGGGCTTCAACGCCAACCTGGGCACCATCCCCGCGCTGGTGGGCCGGGGCGATGTCATCTTCTCCGACGAACTCAACCACGCCAGCATCATTGACGGCTGCCGCCTCAGCCGGGCGCAAATCATCCGCTACAACCACATTGATGTGGACGATTTGCGGGCCAAACTGGCCGAGCATCGCCA
>WGAK01000221.1 GCA_015494815.1 Anaerolineales bacterium
GGAAGAGTAAGGTTTGACCGGGGCTTAAAGCCCTGGCCTGCGCTGGGTTCGCATGGCACATTACCAACTTCGTCTGGCATACGACGGCACCGGCTTCGTGGGGTTGCAACGCCAGTCCCAGGGCCGCACGGTGCAAGGGGTGCTGGAAGACGCGCTGCAAGCCCTGGGCTGGACGGGCCCGGCCGTGCGCTACGCGGGGCGCACCGATAGCGGCGTGCATGCCTTGGGGCAGGTGGTGACCTTCCACCTGGACTGGGCTCACGACGCGGCCGCGTTGGTGCGGGCCCTCAACGCCCGTCTGCCCGCGGATGTGGTGGTGCGCCAGGCGCGCGTGGTCGCGCCCGACTTCCACCCCCGCTACGACGCGCTGGCCCGCCGCTATGTGTACCGGCTGTATTGCGCGCCGCGACGCAATCCGTTTCGGGACCGGTATGCGTGGCGGGTGTGGCCTTGCCCGCAGGCAGGCCTGCTGCACGCGGCCGCGCAGGCCCTGCCCGGTCGCCGCGACTTCGCGGCCTTGGGCACACCCCCCGCTGGCGAGCGAGGAACTACGGTGCGCACGGTATTGCGGGCGGCGTGGTACCCCCTGGCCGACGACGAGTGGGCCTTCGATGTAGCCGCGGACGCGTTTTTGTACCGCATGGTGCGCCGCATGGTGGCCGCGCAGGTGGCCATCGCCCAGGGACGCCGCAGCCTGGACGCCTGGCGGCAGGCCTTGCAGCAGCCCCCCACCGCGGCCTGGGCCGTGCTGGCTCCGCCCCAGGGCCTGTACCTGGCCGCGGTGTACTATCACGCCGAAGCGCCGGTGGCCTTGCAGCAGCCCTGGCCCGAAGCCCGTTTTCGAGCCTGGTGGCAGGGCCTGTGGGCCGATGCCGCCCGTGCCGACGAACCCTGATGGAAAACCGCTATTTCGCTACGGCAGGAGAAAGAGCCGTGACCACGAAAATCACTCGCACGTATTACCCCAAGCCCGATGAGGTGACCCACGACTGGTATGTGGTGGACGCCAGTGGGCAGATTTTGGGCCGGCTGGCCGCCAAAGTGGCTACCCTGCTCATGGGCAAACACAAGCCCGCCTACACGCCCGGCGTGGATATGGGCGACTTCGTGGTGGTCATCAACGCCGCGCGCATTCGGGTGACTGGCCGCAAGTTGGATGACAAGAAATATTACCGGCACTCGGGCTATCCGGGCGGCATTCACGAGACCACGCTCAAGGACATGCTGCGGCAGCATCCTGAGCGGGCCATCGAGTTGGCCGTCAAGGGGATGTTGCCCAAGAACCGCCTGGGCCGCAAATTGCTCAAGCGCCTCAAAGTGTACGCGGGGCCGGAGCACCCCCACGCGGCGCAGCAGCCCAAGCCGGTGGAATTGGACTAACGGGAGGCAACCACCATGACCGTAACTGTGCGTTATTTCGAAGGCATTGGTCGCCGCAAAGAAGCCACCGCGCGGGTGCGCATCATGCCGGGGACGGGGCGCTTCCTGGTCAACGGCAAGCCGTTGGAGGCGTACTTCACCCGCTTCGGCGATGTGGACTACATCTTGCAGCCTTTCGTGGTGCTGGGCGAACCGCGCGAGAAGTACGATGTGACCGTGCTGGTCATGGGCGGTGGCGTGACCGGCCAGGCCGGCGCGGTGCGATTGGGCCTGGCGCGGGCTTTCTTGAAGATGAACCCCGACCATCGGCCCGCGCTGCGCAAGGCCGGCCTGCTGACGCGCGACGCGCGCGAAAAAGAGCGCAAGAAGCCCGGCCTCAAGCGGGCCCGCAAGGCGCCGACTTACACCAAGCGCTAAGTCCCACAACCACGGCCGTCCGCCCCGCGGCGCGCCGTTGCCGCGGAGCGGCGGGCAGTGTTTTTTCGATACGCGAACCCTTTGGCGAGGCTCTATTAGGGCCTCGCCTTTGCGCGTGGTGCGCGGGTTACGCCGCGGTCGCGTTGTCGTCCGCCGCTTTTTCCCCTTCCGGGCCGGCGGCCTGTTGTTGCCGCGCCCGGCGGGTCAGCACGAACAGCCCTCCGGCCAGCAAAGCCAGCCCCGCGCCGCACAGCAGGGCCAGCACACCCAGCCCCTGGAACTGGATGAGCACGATGGTCACCGTGGCCAGCACTACGAAGCCGATGGGTGTCCAGATGAGGGCCGGGGCGTTGCTCCACAGCCCATAGCCCAGCACCACCAGGCCCTGCAAGAACAGCATGGCGAAGTACCAGCCGCTGCGGTGGCTCACCATTTGCACATAAGTGGTGGTGAAGAGAACCAACTGCGCCAGGGCTCCCATGACGAACGCGGTCACCCGGTGGCCCGTGCGGCGATAGAGCGCGTGCAGCAGCAGGCCCAGCGCGCCCGCGGGAATGGTGTACCACTGCGGTTGGCGCACATCCCACAGGTTGAGGGTCCAGGCGTAGGCCCAAAAGTAGAGCGCGGCCGTGGGCAGCACGAGGGCCATGCTGCGGGTCTGCCAGGCCACCACGCCGGTGAGCGTGGCCATCACCGCCAGGGTGAGCGCGCTCCAGCCGTCGTCATAGGGCAGGGTGAACAGCGCGGTGAGCCAGGCTATGGCCAGGGCGCCCCAGCGCCAGGCCGTCCAGGCCGGAGTGGCCGCACGGCGGGTGCCGGCCCAGGCCGCCAGGACCGCCACCACGGGCCAGACGCCCAACGTGGCCGGATGGTACCCACCCAGCGCGTCGAGGAACACGCCCCAGGTCGCCAGCCCCAGCAGGGGGACCACGGCCCACAATTTGGGCCAGGGCCCCAGTCGGGCGTACCCCGCCACGCC
>WGAK01000222.1 GCA_015494815.1 Anaerolineales bacterium
CCTTGGGGTTGCGCCAGAGGGGCGGCAGCGCGGGGCCCCCCTCGCCTTCCTGGGGTGGGAAGCCCAGCCGGGCCAGGTGGACTTCGAGGTCGGCCGCGCGCACGTGCTGCGGGTCGAAGGTCAGGCGCACCTTGCCGCTGCGGGGGTAGACCACCACCTCGTGCAAGCCGGGTAAGGGCTGGAGGCCGCGCTGCAACGCGGCTGCGTCGTGCTCGCAGTCCAGATTGGCGACGCGAATTTCGAGGGTTTGCGGGTCGGACATGGACAACTCCTGAGGCGGTGTTGAAGGTGGCGCTCAACCGTGACGCACATGGTCCAGGCCCATGCGGTAGAGGGCGGCCACATGGTCGTCGTCCAGGGCGTACCACACATGCCGCCCGGCCCGCCGGGTCCGCACCAGGCGCATCTGCCGCAAGCCGCGCAACTGGTGCGAGACCGCGGATTCGCTCAGGCCGACCTGCCGGGCCAGTTGGCCCACGGTGGCCTCACCCGCGGCCAGCAGATGCGCAATCAGGCGCAGGCGGGTGGGGTCGGCCAGGGCGCGGAAGAGTTCGGCCAGGGCCTGCGCGGTGGTCGGGTCGAGGGTAGCCGTTGTAGCGGAAGTCATGGCCGCCTCCAGGCGATGAGTCGGTAATTCGTATGCACAGTTGAGCAGCCGTGCAGATATCGTACCCGCAAAAGGCTTTTGGGGCTATAGGCAAAATGGCGCGTTACGCGGCGCGCGGTGCGTATTGCGCGGTGCGTGGCGGCTCACGGGCCGGGGCCGCGGCCCTGGGGCGCGTAAGTCGGCACGGGCGTGGGGGTGCGCACAGGCGTGGGCGTGGCCTGCAGAATGCGGCAGATGTTGCGGTTCTCCGCGATGATGCCCCGCACGGCCGGGTCGCTGCCGAACGCGCTTTCCACCTGGTCGAGCAGTGGCAGGGCTTGGTCGCACACATCCAGCGCGGCCAGCACCGACGCGTACTGCAGGTAGTAGTAGGCCACGGTGATGTTCGTCAGCGGCAGCGGCTCCACGGTCACGCCCTGCACCGCGTCCTCGTCCAGCCCGAATTTGGTGGCAATTTCGCGCAAAATCTCGCCGCTGACCTCGGGGCCACAGCCCTTGACCGCGCACTGAAACGCGGGCAGCGAACCTTCGTAGTTGCGCGACTTGACATAGATGACGGCCAACTGCGCATAGGTGGCCGGGTCCGTGGGGTCCAACCAGAGCGCCTTTTCCGCGTTGCGCGCCGCGGCGTAGAACTGACCCTGCTGCACATAGGTCTTGGAAATGGCAATGTAGGGCACGGGGTCGGCGATGCCCAGGCGCTGGTTGATGCTGGCGGCCTTGTCGAAATACTCCAGGGCCAGCGCGTAGTATTGGTCGCGCGCGGCTTTGCCCTGGGCCTTGGAGGCCAGGAAGCGGTAGTTGAACCCCACCCGCAGATACAGGAAGGTGAGATTGGGCGCGCGGCGGATGGCCTCCAGATACTCCTCGATGGCCGACGCGTACCGGCCGTTGGACTCCAGCACCAGCGCGTACACCCGATGGGTGTCCATCAGGTCGGGCCCGCGCTCCACGGCCTGGCGGGCCGTCTCGTAGGCCTGCACGATGTTCTGCTGGTCCAGCAGAATCTCGGCATAGAAGGCTAAGGTGAGGGCGTTGTTGGGGTCCAGGCGCAGCGCGACCGCGGCTTCGTTTTCGGCCTGGGCCAGCAAAGCGTCTTGCTGGTCGGGGGGAACCAGCGGGTTGAGGGCCAGCCAGTCCAGCGCGAACGCGCGCACCGCGTGGGCCGTGGCCGCGTCGGGTGCGTGTTCCACAGCCTTGTCCGCGGCGGCCACGGCCTCTTGCAGCCGCGCGTGCCGCTCCGCGTCGTTGGTCATCAGTGCGCTGGAATAGACCAGGGTGCGGGCCAATTCGGCCCATAGCAGGCCATCCTGCGGGCGAATGGCCAGCGCGGCCCGATAGGCCTCGGCCGCGGCCTCGAGGTTGCCGGCGGCAAAATGGGCGCGTGCCTCCGCGACCCACGATTGCGGGGCTCGGGTGGGCGTCGGCGTAGGGCGTACGAAGGTTTGCAGCGTAACCTGCCCGGCGAACACCTGGCGCGCGAACAGCAGCGCGGCCACGTTGAGCAGCACATACAACAGCACCACCTTGGGCCGCGAGCGCTTGCGCGAAGCAAAGGAAAGAGGCGCCTCCCGAAGTTCCATCGCGCGGTATTGTACCAGGTGGGCATAAAGGCGATGTTAACACATGGTAGAATGAGCGGGCAGAGGTGCCCCATGAACGAACGCTGGCGCGTCGGCTGGACCGTCCTGGTGCTCATCGCCACGGTGGGTGTGCTGGCCTCGCTGGCCCGCTACGCGCTGCGGGTGCAGCGCCTGCGCGCGCTGCGCGACGAAGTCGCCACGGTGCAGGCGCAACTGAGCGCCACCCACCAGGCCTTGGCCACCGCGCGCGCGGCTACGCCCTCGGCCGAGGACTGGGCCGCGACCGCGCAAGCGGGCCTGGGCATGGTACGCCCCGACGACCAGGC
>WGAK01000223.1 GCA_015494815.1 Anaerolineales bacterium
AGGGTGCGGGTCACGCCGCCGGTGCAGCCGGTGGTGCGCACCGTGGGGCCCCGCGACGGGGTCGGGCCGTGCAGCCAGACTTCCACGCACGCGCCCCCGCCGCACACCTGGGCCAGGGCCACCTGGTCGGGATGGGTGAGCACGCCTTCGTTGGCCAAAAACCCCAACGCCAGGCTCAGCGGGTCGTGGGGGCTGGCCAACAACACGGCCCATTCCGTTGCGTTGAGGTAGATGGTCAACGCGCGCTCGGCCGGCGCGGCCACCTGCACCGTCTGCCAGCGGCCGCCCCGATATTCGTGCGCGCCGAAGGATTGCAGCGCGGGGTCAGGCATGGGCCGTTGGACCCTCCGAGGACGGCGTCCAGTACACGAAAGCCGCGGGGTCGGGGCACAGTTTGCGCGTCGCGCCCTGGGTGGTGAGGGTGTCGTACTCCCGGTCGTCCTCGTGGGTGTCCCACAGGCGGCAGACCCACAGCAGGCGCTTGGTGATGGGCTGCTCGAAGAACAGCACCCGCCGGGGCTGACGGCCGCGCGGATAGACGAACGCGCCGCCGTTGGGCAAAGCCTTGGTCTGGCCCTGGCGCAGGTCCGAGCGACGCAGTTTGGTCAACAGGCCTTCCCAGGCGCGCTGCTGGTCGTGGTAGGCCTGAATGGCCGCCCAGCGTTCGCCGGGCACGGCCACCAGGTCGGTGTGCGGGTCGAGCAAATCGGCCAGCAGGCGCTGCCGCATGGCCTGCTCTTGCTGCAGGCGCTGCTGCAACGCGTCCCGTTCGGCCTTGTAGGCCTCGGCCTGCGCGACCGCGCTGGCCAGGGCGGCCTGGCTGCGCTGCAAGTTGTCCTCGGCCTCGCGGGCCAGGTGGAAGGCGGTATCGCGCTCCTGGTGCAGGCGGGTGATGGCCTCGCGCAGGCGCTGGGCCAGGTCTTCGGCGGGCAGTTCGGCTTCCAGCGCGGCCGTGGGCAGCACTTCCTCCCAGGTCTCCAGGCGGTGCACGGCCTCCAGCAGGGACTTGGCACGCTCCAGGCGCTGCCGTTCCGCAGCCAGGGCCTGGGCACGGGCTTCGCACTCCTGCGCGCGTTGCTGCCACAAGTGGGCCTGCTGCTGGCACTGCCGGGCCTCGCGCGCCGCGCGGTCCGCGCGGCCTCGGGCCTGAGAGGCTTCACGCTGGGCCTTTTGGACCGCGGCCCGGGTGCGCTCCAGTTCCCGCTCCAGGCGGCGGTAGTCGGTTTGCAGGGCCTTGAAACGGGCGCGAGTCTGGGCCAGTTTGGCTTTGAGACGCTCCCGGGCCCGGCGTTGCGCGTCCCGCTCTGCGGGAGTGAGCCGCCAATACGCGGCGGCCGGAGCCACCACCAGCACCAGGGCCACGGCCACCCCCGCGGCCGCCAGCGCGGCCAGGCCAGGCGACCCGCCGTGGCCCCCCGCGTACAGCATCAGGCCCGCGCCCAAGGCCACGCCGACCAGCGCCCACAGGCTCCACCACACCACGCGCGACCAGGCTCTCATGCCGTCATCCTCCGTCACCCCTCCCGTTGAACAAATGCGGCCAGCGGCGTTTGGCACTGAGCACCGCGTTGGCGGCCGTTTGCCCCAGGCCGCACAGCGACGCGTCGGTCATGGTCCAGCCCACATCCTCCAGCAGGGCCAGGTCGCGCGGCTGCGCCCGACCGGCGAAGATGCGCTGCAGCAGTTCGTACTGCCGCTGGGTACCCAACTGGCACGGGTAGCACTTGCCGCACGATTCTTCCGCGAAGAAGTGGGCCACATCCAACAGCACCTGCCGCAAATCGCGTTCCGCATTGAACACCATGACCGCGGCGGAGCCCAGGGCCAGCCCGGCCGCACGCAAGGCTTCCAGGCTCAGCGGCAGGTCCAGGGCCTCGGGCCCCACGAAGAAGCCGGCCGCGCCGCCCAACAAGATGGCCTGTACCGGCCCGCGCGGGCCGCCGGCCAGGTCCAGCAGTTCCCCCAGGGGGATGCCCAGCGGCGCCTCGTACACGCCCGGCCGCATCACATCGCCCGACACGGGGAACAGTTTGGGGCCCGGGCTGTCGGGGGTGCCATACGCCCGGTAGGCATCCGGCCCGGCGCGCACGATGAACGGCACCGCGGCCAGGGTTTCGACATTGTTGATGACCGTGGGCTTGCCAAACAGGCCGTGGGTGGTGGGGAACGGCGGCTTGAGGCGCGGGAAGCCGCGTTTGCCCTCGATGGACTCGAACAGGGCCGTCTCTTCGCCGCACACATACGCGCCGGCCCCCCGCCGCAGGTACACCTGCACCCCGGTCTGGGGGCCCCAATAGCCGGCCTCGCGGGCCTCGGCCAACGCGCGCTGCACAATGCGGTACGCGCGGCCGTATTCCCCGCGCAGGTAGATGTAGACGGCTTGCGCGCCGATGGCCCGGGCGGCCAACAAAGCGCCTTCCAGCACCGCGTGCGGGTCGGCCTCCAGCAAGGCCCGGTCTTTGAAGGTGCCCGGCTCGGACTCGTCCGCGTTGACCACCACATACTTGGGCTCGCCTGCGGCCTGGGCCGCGTAGGCCCATTTGCGCCCCGTGGGGAAGGCCGCGCCGCCGCGGCCGAACAGCCCCGCCTCGGTGACCGCGGCGATGAGGGCCTCGGGCTCGGGCGCGGCCTCCAAAGCGGCATAGCCACCGGCCGCCCGATAAGCCTCCAGGCTGCGGGGGCGGGTGGGGTCGTCCCAGGCGGTGAGCACCCGCACCGAACCGCCCACCACGGGCGTGGGTTCGGGCGTAGCGGCATCCAGCACGGCCTCGGGCTGTGCGGGGTCCGCGGGGGCTACCGCGCGGTCGTCCACCAGCACCGCGGGCGCGTGTTCGCACAGCCCCAGGCAGGGGAAGCGCTCTAAGGTCCACTGACCGTCCGCGGTGGTTTCACCTTCGGCAATGCCCAGGTGGTCGGCCAGGGCCTGGGCCACGGCATCGGCCCCCTGCGCCCGACACACGGGGCCGTGGCACACCCGAATGGTGTGCGCGCCCTTGGGTTCGGTGGAAAACAGGGCGTAAAAAGTGACCACGCCGTACACATCGGCTACGGGCACATCCAGCGCCCGGGCCACCGCGGTGGCCGCGGCCGCGTCCACATAGCCCCGGGCCTGCTGCACGGCGTGCAGCGCGGGCAAGAGCATGGTGCGGCCCTGCCCGGCGAAGGGCGCCAGCACCTGGTCCAAGGAAAGTTGGGAAGCCATACCTGCACCTCACGGTGAAGAGGGAGCCGGCCGGGTGGGTAAATCTATTGTACCCAAAATCCGCGGCCGGGCGGGTTACACCACCTGCTCCAGGCGGGCCTGCAGCGTTTCCAGTTCGCCATGCACGGTCTGCAATTGCTCCAGATGGGTTTGCAGGCGCTGCTGCTCGGCCCGCACGAAACGGGTATAAGGGGCCAGGGCTTCGCGAAAGTGCTCCACACTGCGCTGAATCTCGTGCTCGAACTGCTGGCGCAGCGCCTGGCTCAGGGTCTGGCGCAGCGCCTGCACCCGGCGGTGCATCTCGGCCGAAGCCTGCCGCCGCCGCGCGGGGATGATGAGCAGGCCCAGGGTGAACATCACGCCCGCGGCCAGCACGCCGGTGACATCCATGGCCACGGTGGTGGCCAGGGCCACCACCAACGCGCCTAGGCCCACCGCGCCCACGCCAATGCCCGCGGCCGCGGCCACCGCGGCCCGGGTGCCTTCGGCCAGGCGTTGGGCCTCGGCCTGGCGGTCGTAAGTCGCCAACACCCGCCGGGCCCGGTCACGCAACTCGGTCATCAACTGCTCGCGGCGGGCGAAGAAGGGCGTTTGCAACGATGCGCCCAGGCGCTCGCGATGACGGGCCTGCTGCTGGGCCACCTGCTCCAGCAGGCTCTCCCATTGCCGCATCTCCGCGTTGACCAGCCAATCAATCAGGCTCTCGACCCGTTGCTCCAACTGGCGCGGCATGTCGCCAATGACCCGGGCCTGAAAATCTTGTTCCAGATATTTCTTGCGCACCAGGTCGGGCAAGCGGCCGATGCGAATGGTCTCATCGAAATACTGCTGGGCCCGGGCCTCCATATCCAGCAGGATTTTCTCCATTTCGGCCATGCGCAGGTCGAATTGCCGACGCATGTCGTCCTGATACACCTGCAGCAGCCCCTCCATGCGCTCCAGCAGCGCCAGGTCGTCTTGCAGCGCGGCCTGCTGCGCGGTCAGGCGCTCCAGATAGCGCGCGGCCAGGCGCGCGCCCACGCCCAGCGGGTTGCGGAATTTGAGCCGCAGCCGCTCGCGGTGGTCCAGGGTTTGGTGGATGTACGCCTCCAGGGCCGCGAGCCCCGCGGCCTGGGCCAGGGCCGGTTCGCCCATCTTGGCCCGCAAGGCCAGTTTGGCGCTCACGGGGAACACGGGCGGCTCCAGGCCCAGGTGCTGCCGGGCCTGCTCGCGCACGAAGGTCAGCAATTCGTCCAGGGCCTCGGGCCCGTCCAGAATGTCCACCTTGTTGAGCACCAACACCAGGGCCTTGCCCCAATCGCGAATGGCCTCGATGAAGGCCCGCTCGCTCTCGCTGAAGGCCCGGTCGGCCGAGGTGACGAACAGCACCAGGTCGGCCCGGGGGATGAAGCGCGTGGTGAGCAACTCGTGCTCGCGGATGATGGCGTTGGTGCCGGGGGTATCCACGATGCTCATCTCCCGCAGCCGCGCCGCGGGCAGGGTGATGAGCACCAGGCCGGGGGCCAGCACCTCGCGGTGCTCTTCGGGGCCGTAGCGCAACACCTGCACCTGGGCCGTGGTCGGGGTCACGCCTTCGGGCAGCAGGGGTTGGCCCAGCAGGGCGTTAATCAACGCGCTTTTGCCCGCGTTGAATTCCCCCACCACCACCAGCAAGAAGAAATCGTCCAACTGCTCCAGGGAATCGGCCAAGGCGCGACGGTCGTCGGGGTCGGCTTTGATGGCTTCCAGAATCTCCTGCAACCGGGCCAGGGTACGGCGCTCCTGGCGCAGGAATTCTTGTTGGGCTTCGTTCATCAACCAGGCCATGCGTGCACCTCGGGGCCCGCGCGCTCAGCGGGCGAAGTATTGCAGCGCCAGCCGCAGGCGGGCGTCCAGGTCGGCGGGCGCATCGCGGGGGATGTGCTGCAGCGCGGCCTGGGCCTCGACCACGCTGAAGCCCAGGGCCACCAGCGCGTCCAGCACGGCCGCGTCCACATCCGAGGCGGGCGCGGGGCCGGGCAGGCCCTCCGGCGCGGCCAGGCGGTCGTGCAAGGCCAGCACGATGCGCTGGGCCGTCTTCTTGCCCACGCCGGGCACCCGCTGCAGCACCTCGGGCTGCTCGTGCGCCACGGCCCGCCGAATGGCGTCGGCGCTCAAGAAAGACAACAGGGTTTGGGCCAGCCGCGCGCCCACGCCGTTGACGCTCAACAGCGCGACGAACAAGTCGCGCTCGGCCGGGCTCAGAAAGCCGAACAAGGCCAGGGCGTCGGCCCGCACCACCAGGTGCGTGTGCAGGGCCACCGTGTCACCCTCGCGGGTCTGCTCGGCCACGGGCAAGGGCACCTGCACCCACAGGCCCACGGGGCCGGTTTGGACCAGCAAACGGCCCTCGTCGCGAGCCAGCACACGGCCTTGCAGCCAGCCAATCATGCGCGTCCCTCCTGCGGGGGCAGGTGGCGGGTCCAGGCCAGATGCTGGGCGTGGCAAAGGGCCACGGCCAGGGCGTCGGCCACATCGTCGGGTCGGGGGCGCTGCTCCAGGCCCAGCAGCATCTGGACCATGCGCTGCATTTGCTGCTTGTCGGCCCCGCCGTAACCGGTGAGGGCCTGCTTGACCGCGGTGGGCGTGTATTCGGCCACGGGCAGGTCGGCCTGGGCCGCGGCCAACAGCAGCACGCCCCGGGCCTGGCCCACACTCAACGCGCTGCGCAGATTGCGCTGCACGAACAGGGATTCCACGGCCACGGCCTGGGGACGGTGCTCGGCCAACACGGCCTGCAATTGCGTATACAGCGCCAACAGACGCCGGGGCAACGGCCACCCCGCGGGCGTGCGCAAGGCACCATACGCCACCGCGCGGTAGGAGCCGTCGCCCCGGGGTTCGACAATGCCGTAGCCGGTGATGGCCGTGCCCGGATCCAGGCCCAAAATGCGAGTCATGGGGCGCGCTCAGTCGGCCTGGGCCAGCACTTCCTCGGGGACATGCAGGTTGGAGAAGACCTCCTGCACATCGTCGAGGTCTTCCAGGGCCTCGATGACCTTGAGCACTTGCGTGGCCTGGGCCGGTTCCAAATGCATCTCTTGCGTGGGAACCATCTTCAGGCCGGCCTCTTGAGCCTGAATACCCGCGGCCCGCAGCCGGTCGCTGATGGCCTTGAAAGCCTCGGGCTCGGCGTAGATTTCGATGAGATATTCGTCGAACTGCACATCGTCCGCGCCGGCGTCAATGGCCAATTCGAGAATGTCGTCGGGGTCGTGGCCCTGGGCGGGGATGGCGAAGTAGGCCATGCGCTTGAATTGCCAGGCTACCGAGCCACTTTCGCCCAGACTGCCGCCCAGACGATTCAGGGTATGGCGAATTTCCGAGAGGGCGCGGTTGCGGTTGTCGGTGACGCAGTAAATCATCATGGCCACGCCGTGGGGCGCGTAACCTTCGTAGTAGATTTCCTCCAGGCGGCCGCCTTCGCGGTCTTCGCCCGTGCCCCGGCGAATGGCCTTAAGGATTTTATCTTTGGGCATGTTGTTGGCCTTAGCCCGGTCAATGGCCATGCGCAAGCGAGGGTTGGTCTCGGGGTCGCCCCCGCCATCGCGCGCCGCGATGATGATTTCGCGCGCCAGGCGGGTGAACAATTTACCCCGTTTGGCGTCCATCGCGGATTTCTTGCGCTGAATGTTCTTCCACTTGGAATGTCCAGCCATACGAAGACTCCTCAGGTCGTCCCACCGCTCCAGGGCGGCTTATGGCAACAGGTGACAGGATACCGCGCATCGTGCGTTCTCATTATACCAAAGCCCGCTCGGGCGGCGGGCTTGGCAAGGCCGGGGCCTGGTGGTATACTATGCGTGCGGCCCACTTTCGGTATGGGCCAAAGCGGATGGTGGCCGTAGCTCAATGGCAGAGCACCTGACTGTGGATCAGGTGGTTGGGGGTTCAAATCCCCTCGGCCACCCCTGAAGGCAAAAGCAAACGCCCCCGGCGCGATGCCGAGGGCGTTTGTGTTCGGCCTGTGGCGTGGTCACGGCTCCGAGGGAGCCCAGGCCTGGGCTAAACGCTGCGCCACCACCGCGGGAGCCAGGCCGGCCACGCTGATGATTTTGCTGGGCTTGTGCAGACCGGCCAAAATTTCGATGTCGTGCTTGGCCACCCCCAAGACCGCGCTCAAATAGTCCACCAGGTGCTGATTGACGGCCCAGGGATTGGCCGCGGCGGCGACCTGAATCTCAACCACGCCCGAATCCTCGTGGATGGCATGGATGCCCGTGGTCGCTGCGCCCTCGCGGGCCACCACCAGCAACGCGCTGCCCCCTTG
>WGAK01000224.1 GCA_015494815.1 Anaerolineales bacterium
CGCCCAGCGGTTGAGGGTGGCCTTGCTCAGCGTGTCCAGCCAGGGCGGGATGTTTTGCAGCGCGATGAAGTTGCCGCCCAGGATGCCGAAGACCAGGGCGACGAAGGTGCCCAGGATGCCCGCCTGGTTGTCGTCGCGGGCCAGGGCGGTGAGCAGCGCGCCCAGCCCCGCGGCCGCAGTCACGGTGGCCAGGCTGAGCAGCGCCACGCCCCACGGGTCGCCCCAGTGCACGCCGAAGAGCAGGGCCGAGACCAGCACCAGCACGGCCATTTGCAGCAGGCCGGTGAGCAGCGTGCCGCCGATTTTCCCGGCCAGGATTTCGGCCGGACGGGTGGGTGTGGTCAGCAGGCGGGGCAGGGTGCCCTTTCTCTCCTCGTCCAGGATGGAGCGCATCCCGCCGAAGACGGCGAACATGAGGAAGAAGATGGCCATCGAGGGCATGAAGTAGCCCAGCACATCGAAGTGCTGCCCGCCGCCGACGGTTTCGCGGCGCAGACGGATAGACGACGCGGGGCCTTGCCCGGCCGCGAAGTCGGCTTCGGCCTCGGCGATGGCCTGGGGCAGGCGGGCCAGGGCGGCTTGCAGGGCGGGGTCGGCCTGCACCGCGGCAGTAATCTGCTCTACGGCCAGGCGCGCGCCTAAGGCCGCGCTCTGGAAGCCCAGGGCGATGCGCTCGACCACGCCCCGGATGAGGATGGGGGCCACCCGCGCGGTGGGGTCGGTGTACACGGCGAGGCGGGCGCGGGGCGCTGCGGGGTCCTGCAGGGCGGCGGAGAACCCCGGCGGCAAGACGACCGCGCCCCGGATGTCGCCCCGTTCCACCGCGGCGCGGGCGGCCCCGGCGTCGGTGTAGGGCGTGACCGCGAACAGGGGCTGCCGGCCCTCGGCGGTGTCTACCGCGATGGCGACCAGGACCTCCACGAAGGTTTGCCCCAGGTCGCCCCGGTCCGCGTTCACCACGCCCAGGGGGATGGCGTAGACGGGTGAGGAGCCGTCGTTCTGGCCGCCGAAGGCCGCGCCCATGATGAGCCCGATGGCCAACGGCGCCACCAGCATGTAGAGCAGGGCGCGGATGTCGCGGAAGCGGGTCAGGGTGTCTTTGAGGGTGATACTCAGCGCCTTCATGGTTCACTCCCGCAGCGCGCGGCCGGTGAGGTGCAGGAACACGGCTTCCAGGTTGGGCTCCTGGAGTTCGATGCGCCGCACGCTCAGCCCCAGGGCCTGCAGGCGCAGCAACAGGGCGGGCAGCCGGGCGTTGGCATCGTCCACTTCAAAGGCCAGGGTCTCGCCGTCGGTGTAGACGCCCCGCACGCCTTCCATCAAGGTCAGGCCGTCGCGCTCGGGGGCGAAGTCCGCGGGCAGCCGCTCCAAGGTGAGCAGGATGCGCTCGCCCACGCCGGTTTGGGCGATGAGTTCGTCTAAGGTGCCCTCGGCGATGAGTTGGCCGTGGTCAATGATGCCGATGCGGTGGCTGAGTTCCTGGGCCTCTTCCATGTAGTGGGTGGTGTAGAGCACGGTCAGCCCCTGGCGGTTGAGTTCCTTGACCGTGTCCAGGATGCGGCGGCGACTTTGGGGGTCAATGCCCACGGTGGGCTCGTCCAGGAAGAGGATACGGGGGCGGTGGAGCAGGCCGACGACGATGTTCAGGCGGCGTTTCATGCCGCCGGAGAAGGTGGCGACCTTGTCGTCGGCCCGGTCGCGCAGTTCGGCCAGGTCGAGGGCCTCTTCCACCCGCGCCTTGAGGGCCGCGCCGCGCAGGCCCACCATGCGGCCCCAGAAGCGCAGGTTCTCGCGGGCGCTCAGGTCATCGTAGAGCGCGATTTCCTGGGGCACCACGCCGATGATTTCGCGCACCCGGTGGGGCTGGCGGGTCACGGAGAAGCCGGCGATGGTGGCGTCGCCCTTGTCAGGGCGCAGCAGGGTGGTCAGCAGGCCGATGGTGGTGGTCTTGCCCGCGCCGTTGGGGCCGAGCAGGCTGTAGATTTCGCCCTCGCCGAGGGCGAAGGTGATGCCCCGCACCGCGTGGACGCTGCCGAAACGCTTGTGCAGGTTGTGGGCGACGAGCAGGGGTTGGGTGGACATGGCTCAGGCGTCCTCCGCAGCGTGGGCGTGCTTCCACAGGATGCGCAGGCCCAGGGCGACGAAGATGAGCGGCCACAGTTTACCGGCCCAGGCCAACGCGTTCAGGGCGGGGCCGCCGGCCAGCAGAGCCAGCCCGACGAGGGATAGGATGCTGCCGGGGATGAGGGGCCAGCGCATCCGCTGGTGCAGGGCCGCGGCCAGCAGCGGAATCAGCCCCCAGCCCAGGCCAAAGGCCAGCAGGAAGACGCCCCCTTGCAGGCGGTCGCTGTGGGCCGCGAAGGGCAGCGTGGTCAGCCA
>WGAK01000225.1 GCA_015494815.1 Anaerolineales bacterium
AACTCGGCCTATCTGGCCCGTCATTTGCGGGACCTGGGGCTGGACGTGTATCGCATGACCACCGTGGGCGACAATCCCGCGCGCATCGCCCAGGCCGTGCGCGAGGCCCTCGCTCGGGCCGAGGTCGTCATTACCACGGGCGGCCTGGGCCCCACCGTGGACGACCCCACCCGCCAGGCCATTGCCGAAGCCGTGGGGCGTCCGCTGGTCTTTTCCGAAGATGCCTGGCGCATGGTACAAGAGCGCTACCGGGCCCGACAGTGCGCGGTGGGCGAGAACGCCCGCCAGCAGGCTTATGTGCCCCAGGGCGCGCGGCTCATCCCCAACCCCGTGGGCACCGCGCCGGGCTTTATCGTCGAGACGCCCCAGGGCGTGGTCATCACCCTGCCCGGCGTGCCCCGGGAGATGGAAGCCATGTTCACCCAGGGCGTGGTGCCCTATCTGCGGGAACGCTTTCCTCAGGCCGGGGTGTTGCGGGTGCGACACCTGGTGGTGCACGATGTGCCCGAAGCCGACATTGACGCGCGCATCGCCGACCTGGAAGCCTGGTCCAACCCCACGGTGGGCCTGATGGCCAAGCCCGGCCGGGTGACCTTGCGCCTGGCCGCCAAAGCGCCCACGGCCGCGCAGGCCGAGGCCATGCTCGACGACCTCGAAGACCGCCTGCGCGCCCGGCTCGACCCCGCCTGGCGGGTCACCCGCACCCCGGCATCCCAGGAGGCCGCGCCATGACCGCGAACTCGCCCCTCGCCCTGGACGCGCGCGGCCTGCACAAGCGTTTTGGCGCGGTGCACGCGGTGAACGACCTCAGCCTGCAAGTCGCGGCGGGCGAAATCTATGTCCTGGTGGGCCCCGATGGCGCGGGCAAGACCACTACCTTGCGCCTGCTGTGCGGCGCGCTACGCCCCGACGCCGGCCAGATTCGCATATTGGGGCACGATTTGCTGCGCCATCCCGACCGGGCGCGTGACGAACTGGGCTACCTCTCTCAGCGCTTCTCGCTTTACGAAGACCTGACCGTGCTGGAGAACCTGCGCTTCTTCGCCGAAGTGCGCGGGGTGCCCCAGCAGGCCTGGTATCGCCGCAGCATGGACATCCTGGAATTCGTCGGCCTGGCGCCGTTCGTGCATCGCCGGGCCGGCCATCTCTCGGGCGGCATGAAGCAGAAATTGGGCCTGGCCACCGCGCTGGTGCACACCCCGCGGCTGCTCTTGCTCGATGAGCCCACCAACGGCGTGGACCCCATCACCCGGCAGGAGTTTTGGCAGTTGATTCTGCGCCTGGCCCATCAAGAGGGCATGGCCGCGCTGGTCACCACTTCCTACATGGACGAGGCCGTGCGCGGGCATCGGGTAGGCTTCATGCAGCACGGGCGTTTGTTCCTCGAAGGCCCGCCCGAAAGCCTGCGTGCTCAGTTCCCCTACCAGGTGCTGGCTTTGCGGGGGGAACCGCTCCGCTTGTGGCGCGCGGCCGCTCGCCCTCTGCCCGGCGTGCACGACGCGCAACTGTTCGGCGACCGCCTGCACCTGTGGGTGGAGCCCGACCACCTGGACGCGGTGCGCCGTCAATTGGCGAAGGTGGCTCGCGCCCAGGGCTGGCCCCGGCCCGACCTGCGCCTGGTTCCGCCCACCTTGGAGGATGTGTTCCTGGCCCATGCGCCGCGCGGGTTCGCTGCCGCGTCGTCTTGATGCGCCCCGGCCCGGCTGCCGTGCGTCCCGAACGCCGTCAACCATGCCGGGCGTGCGTCGCGAATCGAAAAATTGTCCCTCGGCCCCGCGCGTTTATGTTATAATCTTGTTATCGGCCAGCCGCGCGCCGCTCTCGCCGGCCGGGCGCGCGGGTCGAACCTTCACGAGCACAGGATGCCGCCATGCGTTTGGTGCAAATCGCCTTGGCCGTTGGCCTGGGGCTCTTGGCCCTGGTGGCGTACTTCTTTCCCCTTGGCCCGCTGGCCGCGCTGCAGTGGGCCCTGTATGATTGGGCCGCGGTGCTGGTCGCGGCAGCCTGGGTGCTGGGGTTGTTTCACCTGGCCCACCATCACTGGCGAGGTCTCATCCGTCGCCGCGCCGATTGGCCCGCGCGCCTGGTGTTGCTGGTAGCGTTGCTGGTGACCTTCGCGGCGGTGCTGTGGTCTTCGGGCTCGTCGCGCCCCGTGGAAAGTTGGCTGCTGGAGTACATCCTCATTCCGGGCGCGGCCAGCCTGATGGCCGTGGCCGCGGTGGTGCTGGTCTATCGTGGGTTGTGGGTGTTGCAACGCCGTCGCGACCCCTTGGCCTGGGCCTTTGCCGGGGGCGTGTTGTTGTTCTTGTTGTTGGATGTGCTCTATGGGGTCACCGGCAAAGAGATGTGGGCCCAGACCAGCGCCGCGCTGCAGCGTTGGCTGGTCACGCCCGCACTGCGAGGCGTGCTGCTGGGCCTGGCCTTAGGCTTGATGTCCACCGCCTGGCGTTTGCTCTGGGGCGTGGACCGGCCCTATGTGGATGAATGATGGCGAAGGATGAAACAGCGATGGCGAACGAACGACGCTGCCCCATGTGCGGACGGCCCAATCCCGCGGATGCGGATGTTTGTCAGCACTGTGGCGCGCGCCTGACCTTCGTGGGCGGCGCGGAGGGCGCGGCGGAAGAACCTTTTGGCACGGCCTGGTTTGAAAAGCCGGAGACCGAGCCGCAAGACCGTCCGCCCAGCACCGACGATACCGCCTGGCTGCGGGGCTTCTTTGTCACCGAGCAAGAGGAGCCCGGCGGCGCGGAGACCTTTGGCGGGGCTGTGGCCGACGACCAGGAGGCCGCCCTGCCCGAATCGGGCGAATTGCGGGCGCGTTTCGCCGCCTGGGACGAACCTGCCGCCGCTGCCGAACCCACGGCCGAGGCCGAACCCGCGGCCGAGCCCCGCGAGCCCGAGACGGACTGGATACCGCCCTGGGCCGCGGAGGAGGCCGCCGAGGCCGAGCCTGCCGCCACCGCCGGGCCCGCGGCCGAGGCCGAACCTGCTGCCGAGCCCCGCGAGCCCGAGAC
>WGAK01000226.1 GCA_015494815.1 Anaerolineales bacterium
AAAACGGCCTCACCCGCCCCCAGGACGGGGATGGTGACGGGCAGGCGGTCTGCGATATCGGGGCGTATGAGGCCCCTGGCGTGGTCACGCCCACCTTCGAGGATGTGCCCGATTCGCATTGGGCCGCCGACTTCATCTATCGCCTCTACCGGACGGGGGTGACCACGGGGTGCAGTGCGGAACCGTTGCGCTATTGCCCCGATGACCCGACGACCAGGGCTCAGATGGCGGTGTTGTTGCTGAAATCGATGCATTATCCGGATGCTTATGTGCCACCCGATCAAACCTCCACCTTTCCCGATGTGCAGGGGCATTGGGCGGAGAAGTGGATTGAGGCGCTGAGGGAGACGGGGATTGTGAGCGGTTATAGCGATGGGACATACCGGCCGGACAATGCGGTCACGCGGGCCGAAATGGCCGTATATTTGCTGAGGGCGAAGTATGGGGCAGACTATGTACCACCGGCAGTGACGCATTCGCGCTTTAGCGATGTGGCGAACACCCATTGGGCCAAGGATTGGATTGAAGCCCTGGCCGCGGAAGGGGCGATTGTGGGGTATCCAGATGGGAGTTTTCGGCCCGAGCAGGCGGCCACGCGAGCCGAGGTTGCGGTTTTGTTGGTCAAGTGGTTTGGGTTGCCCTGAGGGGTGAAGGGCAATATCCGGTGACGGGCCACCGGTTCCTATGGCCCTGGCTGCGAAAGACACGCGGCCAGGGCCGTTTCCTCTTTTTGCCAAGCCCAAGCCGTGCCTTCGCGTACGCGCCCCTTGCCCTGGCCGCAAAAACGGGTACACTTAGGCATGGATGGACGCGGGTTTGGCGGCCGACCGCCGCCCGAAAATCCTTTTCCTCGTTTCGTATGCACAGGAGGCCAACCATGTTGCGTTGTACCTATTGCGGGGCGTCGCTGAATCTCAACCGCAAAATCGCGGCCGAGGCGTTGAAGGCCCTGGACGAGCAGGGCCTGGAGCACTTCGACTATCCGTGCCCGCGCTGTCGCAAAATCAACAAAATCTCGCGGCAGGCCCTGGCCCGCCTGGCGCCACGACGGGACGGCGGCCCCACGCCCAAAGAGGACTGAGCCGGAATCGCGCCATGTCGCAGCACCCCCCTCGGCCGTTGGTGATGAAGTTCGGTGGGACTTCGGTGGGAAGTCCCACCGCGATGGCACAGGCGGTGGACATCGTGCGGCGCGAGGCCGCGCGCGGGCCCGGCGTAGTGGTGGTGACCTCCGCACTGGCCGGCACCACCGACGCGTTGCTGCGCGCGGCCCGGGCCGCGGTGCAGGGCGACCTGGCGCAGGTGCGCGCCATCCGCCGGGAGTTGGAGGCCCGCCATTGGGCCGTGTTGGAGGCGCTGGTCCCCCTGGCCGCCCGCCCGCAGGTGTGGATGCAGGTGCACGCGCATCTGGACACCCTGGAGAGCCTGGGGCAGGCCATGGCCGTGCTGGGCGAGGCCACTCCCCGCGGGTTGGACGCGGTGGCCGCGCTGGGCGAGCGCATGAGCGTGGCCCTGTTGACCGCGGCGCTGCAGGCCCGCGGGGTGTCGGCCCAGGCGCTGGACGCCACCCAGGTGCTGGTGACCGACGACAACTTCGGCGCGGCGCACCCCGACCTGGAGGCTTCGCGGCAGCGGGTGCAGCAGCACATCGTGCCGCGACTGGCCCAGGGGCAAGTGGTGGTGGTGCCGGGCTTCGTGGCGGCCACCGCGCAGGGCGTGGTGACCACCCTGGGGCGGGGCGGCAGCGACTACTCGGCCGCGCTGCTGGCCGCGCTGCTGCCCGCGGCCGAGGTGTGGATTTGGACCGATGTGGACGGCGTGATGAGCGCGGACCCCCGGGTGGTGCCCGAAGCGCATACTATCCCCGTGCTGTCGTATCGTGAAGTGGCCGAACTGGCCTACTTTGGGGCCAAGGTCTTGCATCCCAAGACCATCCGGCCGGTGGTCGAGGCCGGCATTCCGCTGCGGGTGCGCAATACCTTCCACCCCGAGGGCCCGGCCACTCTTATCGTGCGGGAGCGCGAGGTCACCCCGGGGCAGATCAAGGCCCTGACCTGGATTCGGAACCTGAGCCTGATTATCGTCGAGGGGCGCGGCATGTTGGGCGTGCCCGGCGTGGCCGCGCGCACCTTCGCCGCGGTGGCGGGCACGGGCACCAGCGTGTTGCTCATCAGCCAGGCTTCGTCGGAGCAGAGCATTTGCTTCATCGTCCCCGCGGGGGCGCGGGCGCGGGTGGTGCAGGCGTTAGAAACGGCCTTCGCGGCCGAGATTGCCCGCCGCGACATTGACCGGGTGCGCGCCTTGGACCAGGTGGTCATTATCACCCTGGTGGGGGAAGGCATGCGCCACACCCCCGGCATTTCGGGGCGGGTGTTCGGCGCGCTGGGCGCGCACGGCGTCAATGTGGTGGCCATCGCCCAGGGCGCCAGCGAAGTGGCCATCAGCCTGGTCGTGGCCGAAGAAGACGCGACGCGCGCGTTGCAGGCGCTGCATCCGCTCACGCAAAACTAACATTTTGACAAGGCTCCAAGCCGCAGGACAGGCCCGCAAACGGCCTAAAATCGCCCGTTTCAGGGCAAATTAGGGCCCACATCGGCGTCTTTTCTGGTATAATAAGACCAGCCCAATCTCGCGCCTTCAAGGCGCGTGTGAAATAGGTGGGATTTCTCGCAAAAGGATGGTGAATGATGCGCAAATGGCGACGACGCTCTCCGCGTGGTGCTTTGAGTGACCTGGACCGGCAAATCATTGCCGCGTTGAAGGAAGACGGCCGGGTGCCTTTCGCGCGCCTGGCCCGACAGTTGGGTGTGGCCACCAGTACGGTGCGGCAGCATTACGAGCGCCTGGTCGAGCGCGGGGTGCTGCGGGTGACGGCCACCACAGACCCCTGGGCCTTGGGCTATGGCGTCATGGCCATGATTGGCCTCAAGGTGCAGGGTAAACATCTGGAAGAGGCGGCCCAACGCATTCGCGAGTTCGACGAGGTGGTCTACTTGGTGCTGGCCACGGGCTCTTACGAACTCTTTCTGGAGGTCGTGTGCAAAGACCACCGGCATCTGCTCAATTTCTTGCTGGAGAAACTCTACCGCGTGCCGGGGGTTGAACGCAGCGAGACCTTCATCTACCTCGACATCCTGAAGGAAGACACGGTGCCCGTGCCCAAAGAGGACATCCCGCTGCCGCCGCCCAAGAAGCGTGGCGCGCGCCAGGGAGGGGGCGAGGAGGCCGCCTGAGCCGGGCGGACGACCACCGCAGCGCGGAAACGCCGGCATTTTGGACGCAGGAGGTGCGGTATGACCCGGTCGGACATACCCCGTTACGGGGTGTGGTTGTTGGCGGCTATGTTGCTGCTGGGGCTGCTCGCCGGTTGCGGCGGTGCTCCTGCCGCGTCATCTGAGCCCGAAGGTGCTTCCGACGCGGTCGAAGCCGGGCCGCTGGTGGTCTATTCCTACGAAGAGACGGTCACCGACGACTTCTTGCAGCCCTTCCGCGAAAAGTACCCCCAGGTCGAGTTGCAGGTCGCGGTCTTCGGCGAACTGGACGAGGCCATCGCCAAACTGCGGGGCGGCTTCCACGCGGATGTCATCAACGTGTGCGTGGACTACATCCCCCTAATGGTGGAACTGGACCTGCTGGAGCCCATTGACACGGCCAAAATCCCCCATTGGAACGATGTCTTCCCCTTCTTCCGCGAGATGCCGGACATTCAGGCCGGGGAAGGCAAGGTGTGGATGGTGCCGGTGGACGCGGGCCTGGAAGGGCTGATGTACCGCACCGACCAGATTGACCCGCCGCCGGACTCGTGGAACGCGTTGTTCGACCCCGCGTACGCGGGCCACATCGTGATGCAAGACTACGCGCGCAACGCCATCGCGGTGACCGCGCTGGCCTTGGGGTACGAAGACCCCTTCAACCTGACCGACGAGCAATTGCAGGCCGTCAAAGAGAAACTCATCGCCCAAAAGCCGCTGTTGCTCAATTACTTCGAGTCCGACGCGGAAGTGGACGAGATGTTCCGCTCGGGCGATGCGTGGGTGTCGTTGGGCTGGACCTCCAACGCCAAGTGGCTGCGTGAGGACGACGGCGTGCCCGTGGCCTATGTCTCGCCCAAGGAAGGCGCGCTGTCGTGGGTGTGCGGCTATGCCATCCTCAAAGGCACCACCCGCCCCAACGCCGCGCACGCGCTGGTCAACCACTATTTGGAACCCGAACTGCAGAAAATCGAGGTGGTGGACTTCGAGTACATCGTGGCCAACGCCAAGGTGCTGGACCTGCTGAGCGAGGAAGAGATTGCGGCCGTGGGCCTGGACAATCCCGAGGCCATTGCCGCGGCCCATGTGGAGGTGTTGCCCGAGAACTACGACCGCTGGCTCCAAATTTGGGAAGAAGTGCAGGCGGCTTCGCCCTGAAGCCGGGCCTTGACGCATACGGGTACGGCCAGGGGCGAAGGTAGCGACTTCGCCCCTGGCTGTTATAAGCGTTGCCAGCGTGGAAGGTTCTTTCGGACGCCTGGAAGGGAAGCCCTTATGTCCGTCGCCGGCCTGCAAGTCACCCATTTGAGCAAGCGTTTTGGCAAGAAGGTCGCGGTGCAGGATGTCTCGTTCTCCGTGCAGCCCAACGAATTCTTCTGCCTGTTGGGCCCCAGCGGCTGTGGCAAGACCACCATTTTGCGTATGATTGGCGGGCTGCTGATGCCCGACACCGGCCGGGTGGCCTTGAACGGCCGTGACATCACCTTCGACCCGCCCGAGAAGCGGGACATCAACATCGTCTTCCAGAACTACGCGCTGTTCCCGCACATGACGGTGTATGACAACATCGCGTTCGGCCCGCGACGCCAGGGCTGGCCCGAAGACCGCATCCGTCGGGAAGTGGGCCGTCTGCTGGACATCGCGCATCTGGCCGGCTACGAGCGTAAGTACCCCCGGCAATTGTCGGGCGGCGAGCAGCAGCGGGTGGCGCTGCTCAGGGCCCTCATCACCCGCCCGCAGGTGCTGCTGCTGGATGAGCCCTTGGGCGCGCTGGACCTGAAGATTCGGCAGCAGTTGCAGTTGGAACTCATCAACATCCAGGATGCGTTCCACATCACCTTCATCTATGTGACCCACGACCAATCCGAAGCGCTGGCCATGGGCGACCGCATCGCGGTGATGAACCAGGGGCGCATTCTGCAGATTGGCGACCCGCGCACCATTTACGAGGCGCCGGTCAACCGTTTCGTGGCCTATTTCATCGGCAACACCAATTTGTTCGAAGGCACCGTGCAGGAGGTGGTTGGCGCGCAGGCGCGTGTGGCCGTGCCCGAGGTGGGCGATGTGTGGGGCGTGTGCCCCCACGGCGCACAGGCCCTGCGGCCGGGGCTGGCGGTCACACTTTCCATTCGTCCCGAAAAAATCCATATCTCGCGGCATGAGCCGCGCCAGGAGGGTTGGAATCGCGTCGCCGGGGTGGTGCAAGACATCATCTACCTGGGCGTGAGCACCGAGTACATCGTGCGGCTGGGCCAGGGCCCCACCGTGCGGGTGTTCACCCAAAACTTGCGCCCCAACGGCGACCACGCCGAGGCCATCACCTGGGATGACCCCGTGTGGGTGGCCTGGCGTCCGGCCCACGCTCTCATCCTCCCTGACTGATTCCCTTGGTACAACGCGGTACGGGGTACGGGGTTGGTGTTCCGTGAACCGGGGCACCTGCTCACGGAGCCGTTCCGTGGAACGGGGCGCGTGTTCGGAAGGGTTTCTTCCGGCCTGGATGGGCACCGTTCCGACGGCAAATCCGAGCAGGTTTCTTTTCCCATTTCACGGAGGTGGATCATGTTGGAGCGACAGGTGGACGAATTGCCGCACATGGTGACGCCCCCGCCGGGGCCTAAAAGCCGGGTCTACCTGGACAAGGAAGCCGAACTGCTCTACTCGTCCTGGGCGGCCAATCGGGTGGTGCCGTTCATCACCCGCCGCAAAGAAGGCTGGGCCATCGAAGACCTGGACGGCAATCGGTACATTGACATGGCGACCGGCTGGGCCTCGACGCCGCTGGGGGCCGGTCACGAAGATGTGCTGCGGGCCAGCATCGAGGCCCTGTGGGAAAGCGGCGGTATCGAGTGCACCAGTTACATCTCCAACCATCACCTCGCGGCGTTGGCCGAGAAACTGGTGGCCATCGCGCCGCCCAACCTCACCCGCGTGGCCCCCGACACCACGGGCACCGAGGCCGTCGAGGCCGCGCTGCGCCTGGCCCGCGAGCAGACCGGCCGTCACTTCATCATCTCCTTCCACGGCGCGTTTCACGGCGGCAACTACGGCGCGGGCGCGGCCGGGCCCACGGCCCCTGATGTGGGCCGCGGCATCCGCGAGTTCATGCACGGCTTCATCCATGTGCCTTACCCCACTTGCTACCGCTGCCCCTTCCGGCAGACCTACCCCAAATGCGGGCTGACCTGCCTGCACTACATTGACGATGTCATCTTGCGTTACGAGGTGGCCCCCGACCAGGTGGCCGGGGTGCTGTTCGAGCCCATCCAGGGCGAGAACGGCGTGCAAATCCCGCCCGAGGGGTGGATGGAAGGGCTGTATGCCCTGGCGCGCAAGTACGACTGGGTGCTCATTGACGACGAAGTGCAAACGGGCTTCGGCCGCACGGGTAAGATGTGGGCCATCGAGCACTGGCCCGATGTGGAAGTGGACCTGATGCCGCTGGCCAAGGCCCTGAGCGGCGGCGCGCTGCCCATCGCCGCGGTGCTGGGCACCGACCGGGTCATGACCGCCTCGGACGACATCTACCTGGGCGGCACCTTCGCCTGGCAGCCCGCGGCTTGCGCCGGCGCGCTGGCCGGCATCGAGGCCATGCAGCGCGAGCGGGTGTTGGACAATGTGGCCGAGTTGGAGCGCATTGCCCAAGAGGTCATGCTCCCCTGGGTGGACCGCTACGAGATGGTGGGCGATGTGCGCATCAAGGGGCTTTACATCGCGGTGGAGTTCGTGTACGACAAGGAGACCAAGTCGCCGGGCCGCGACATCGCGGCCGAGGTGCACTTCCGCGCGGTGCGCAAGGGCCTGGTGCCCATCTACGAGAAGACCATCTGGTGGATTCGCCTGCTTCCGGCGTTGAACATGCCCCCGGCCCTGTTCCGCAAGGGCCTGGCGTTGCTGGAGGAGGCCATCTACGAGACCAGCAAGGAATACGCGCTGGGCGTGGTGGCCTGAGCCCGAGGAGGTGACGATGTGCCCGTTGGATGCGCGTGCCTGGGCCTGGGTGTTGGTGGCCCTGAGCGCGGTGGGCATGGCCTGGCAGGCCCGCCGCTATCGTCGCGGCAGCCGGGCCGCCCGCGCGGTGTTGCTGGGCTGGGCCGTCTGGTTGGGCGGCCTGGCCTGGGCCCTGGCCACCGCGGCCCTGCCCCACAACGCCCGCCTGGTGGCGGGCCTGAGCGCCGCGTGGCTGGGCTTGTCCCTGGCGACGGCCTGGGTGGTGGTGCGTGACTGGCGGGCCGCGACCCAGGCCCGTCGCGCGGCCGAGGCCGCCATTGACCGCCGCATGCAGGCCGAGATGCAGCGCCTGCTGCCCCCTTCGCACCCCGGAGAGGAGCCATGACCGTTGCCGCGTCGTCCCCGCAGCCGGAGGCCCCGCGGCGGCGCGCCCAGTGGCGCTATTGGCTGGGCCAGTACGCGGGCCTGCTGGCCAACCTGACGCCGCCGCTGCTCTACTTGCTGGCTTTCTTCTACGCGCCCATGTCCATCTTGCTGGTGATGAGTTTTTGGAAATCGGGGTACATGACCTTGCGGCCGGGCTTCACGCTGGAGAACTACATCACCTTCTTCACCACACCCGTCTACCTCAAGGCCTTGAGCAATACCTTCTTCATCGCCACGGGCACCATGTTGGCCCTCATCGTCGTGGCCTATCCCATCGCGTTCTACCTGGCCCGCATGCGGCCCCGTTACGAGCGCCTCATCCTCTACCTGCTCATCATCCCCGTGGAAATCAACTTCCTCATCCGCATCTTCGCCTGGAAGATTGCTCTGGGGCGCAGCGGCATCATCAACAGCGCGCTGATGGCGGCAGGGCTGATTCGCGAGCCCTTGGGGTTCTTGCTCTACAGCAAGTTCGCGGTGGGCCTGGTGCTCATGCACGAGTGGCTGCCCTATGTGGTCATCCCCGTGTACCTGGCCCTGAAGGGCATTCCGCCCGAAATCATCGCCGCGGCCCGCTCGCTGGGCGCCAGCCGCTGGGATGTGTTCTGGCACATCGTGCTGCCGCTGAGCGTGCCCGGCCTGTTCGCCTCTTTCGTGCTGGTGTACATCCCCATGCTGGGCGAGTTCGCGGTGCCGGCGTTGGTGGGCGGCCCTTCGGGCTACATGCTGGGCAATGTCATCGAAAATCAGTTCCTGAGCGCGGGCAATTGGGGCCTGGGCTCGGCCATCGGCTTCATCCTGCTCACCGTGACTTTGGCATTGGTGGCGCTGGTGGTCAAGGTGGCCGGGGTCGAGAAACTGCTCTGAATCGGGCCGTGTGGGAGGCGCCGAATGCGCAAAGGTCGCTTTTTGCTGGGGTTCTACACCTACGCGGTGCTGGGCCTGCTCATCTACATGCCCATCGTCATCCTCATCGTCTTCTCGTTCAACGACTCGCGGGTGCTCAGCCTGCCGTGGGAAGGCTTCACGCTGCGCTGGTACGCGGCCGCGCTGGCCCGCCCCGACCTGCACAAGGCCATCTGGACCTCGTTGTGGATTGCCGCGGTGGTCACCGTGGTGAGCCTGGTGCTGGGCGTGCTGGCGGCCAACGCGATGGCGCGCTATCGCTATCGCGGGCGGCTGGTCTTCACCGGCTACATCGCGGTGCCGTTCGTGGTGCCCTGGTTGCTGCTGGGCATTGCCTTGCTGTTGTTCTTCAACCTGGTGGGCCTGCGCCTGTCCGCGCTGACCATCATCCTCAGCCACATCGCGTTCGATGTGCCGCTGGTCGCGGTGCTGGTGGCCGCGCGCATGCACCAGTTCGACCCCTGGCTGGAGGCCGCGGCCCGCGACCTGGGATGCACGCCCTGGCAGGCCTTTCGCTATGTCACCCTGCCCATCATCGCGCCCGCGGTCATCGCCGCAGGCATCTTCGCGTTCAACTGGTCCTTTGACGCGTTCGTGGTCACGCACTTCGTCAGCGGCACCCAGGTGACCTTCCCCCTGTGGGTGTGGTCCGCGCTGCGCTTCGCCAAAAACCTGCCCATCGTCAACGCGGTGTCCAGCGTCATCGTGGTGGTGGAGATGGGGCTGGTGGTGGTGGCCGAGATGCTGCGGCGCCGCGGTGACGCGGGCGAGGGCTGGTGGTAACCGCTCGTTGGAACTCGCTATGGAGGCAAGCATGAGCGACACCCTGCGCTATCTGACCGAGGCCGAAGTGGCCCAGACCCTCACCGTGGAAGAAGCCCTGGCCCTGGCCGAAGAGGGCATTCGGGCCGATGCCCAGGGCCAGGTGGTGGGCGACAAGTTCTACATGACCGTCGGCGAGGCGGGTTTCATCAAGCCCTTCGCGGGCTATCGGCAGGGCGAAGACCTGGCCTATGTCAAGACCTTCAGTTTCTTCCCCCACAACCCGGCGCGCTTCGGCAAGCCCACCACTTCGTCGCTGGTGCTGCTTTTCGACGCGCAGACCGGCCTGCCCGTGTGCCTGATGGAGGCGGGCTGGATTACCACCCTGAAGACGGCCGCGTCCAGCATCGTGACCGCACGGGCCCTGGCCCGCCCCAACGCGCAGCGGGCGGTGATTTTCGGCGCGGGGCAACAGGGGGAAATGCACCTGCGGGCCCTGGCCGCGGGCATGGCCGTCCGGTGGGTGGCGGTGGTGGATGTGGACGAGGACCGCGCGCGGGCCTTGGCGGCCACCTGGGGGCCGCGCCTGGGCCTGGAGGTGGTCGCGGTGCCCTACGCCGACCGCGAGCAGGCCGTGCGCCAGGCCGACCTGGTGTTCACCCTCACCACGGGCAACGCGGTCATGGTGCGCTTCGCGTGGCTCAAGCCCGGCGCGTTGGTGCTCAAGTTGGGCTCTTATCAAGAGTTGGAACT
>WGAK01000227.1 GCA_015494815.1 Anaerolineales bacterium
CATTTGGCAACCGCCGCGACTTCGACTATAATGTCATTAGCCCGGTTTGGCACCGGGAAGGAGTACGACATGCGACCTCAAGGCGGACATTTGTTCTTGCGGCTCATCGGCATGGCACTGCTGGCCTGGTTGGGCGGCGCGCTGGGGAAGAGTCTGGCTTATTTGGGCGCGTATCCGGAAAAATACGCCGTGGTGCTGTTTGGCCTGTTGGGCGCCTTGGTGGGCCTGGTGCTCACCCCTTACATCGTGCTGCCGCCCCTCAACTACATCCGGCGGCGCATCGTCGAACTGCCCGCGCAAACGGTGTGGGCGGGCATTCTGGGCATGACCCTGGGGCTGATGGTCTCGGCCCTGCTCAGTGTGCCGTTGCGGCTGCTGCCCTCGCCCTTGAGCGAAACCCTGACCCTGGTGGCGCATCTGCTGCTGGGTTACCTGGGCGCGTTCATCTTCGTGGCTCGACAAAACGACCTGGCCGCGTTCATGACCACTTTCCGGCGGCTGGGGCAGCCTGCCGCGAGCGGCGCGCCGGGCCAGAGCCCCTGGGTGTATGTGGTGGACACCAGCGCGCTCATTGACGGCCGTATCGTGGACATGGCTCGCCTGGGCTTTCTGCAGGGCACGCTGCTGGTGCCGCGCTTCATCCTGACCGAGTTGCAGGGCATCGCCGACGCGCTGGACGGCGACAAACGCCGCCGGGGGCGCCGGGGCCTGGACATGCTGCGTGAGTTGCAGAGCATCCCCTCGGTGGAGGTGCGCATCACCGACATGGATGTGCCCGACGAGCGCGAGGTGGACCGCAAGGTCATCGCGCTGGCCCAGCGCCTGGGCGCCCAGGTGCTGACCACCGACTACAACCTGAGCCAAATCGCGCGCCTGCATCAGGTGCGGGTGCTGAACATCCACGACCTGGCCAAAATCATGCAGCCGCCGGTGCTGCCGGGCGAGCGGCTCACCCTGTCCATCTCGCAGGCCGGCAAAGGCGCGGACCAGGGTGTGGGCTTCTTGCCCGATGGCACCATGGTGGTGGTGGAAGGTGGCCGCGACCTCATCGGTTCCAAAGCCGAAGTGCAAATCACCAAGGTGCTGCAGACCACGGGCGGCCGCATCGTGTTCGCCCGGCCCATCTCTTCCGCGAGGTCACGCTCATGAGCCTGCGCATCTACAACACCCTCACCCGCCGCAAAGAGCCCTTCCAAACCCTGGAGCCCGGGGTGGTGCGCATGTATGTGTGCGGCCCCACGGTGTACGACAACGCGCATTTGGGCCACGGTGTCTCGCTGCTGGTCTATGACATCATCCGGCGCTACCTGGAATACAAGGGCTATCAGGTGCGCCATGTGATGAACTACACCGATGTGGACGACAAAATCATCCAGCGCGCCCGTGAACTGGGGGAAGACCCTCAGGCCCTGGCCGAACGCTACATCCAGGCCTTCGAGCAAAACATGCGCGACCTGGGCGTGCGCTGGCCTACCGTCCAGCCCCGGGTCACCCGCGAGATTGACTGGATTGTGCGCATGGTGCAGGGCCTGGTCGAAAAGGGCTTTGGCTATGTGGTGGACGGCGATGTGTTCTTCGATGTCAGCAAAGACCCCGACTACGGCAAACTTTCGGGCCGCAAGGTCGAGGACATGCTGGCCGGCGCGCGGGTCGAGGTGGACGAACGCAAGCGCCATCCCGCGGATTTTGCCCTGTGGAAGGCCTCCAAGCCCGGCGAGCCTGCCTGGGAAAGTCCCTGGGGGCCGGGGCGGCCGGGTTGGCACATCGAATGCTCGGCCATGAACCTGCACCATCTGGGCGAACAAATTGACATCCACGGCGGCGGCCGCGACCTCATCTTCCCCCACCACGAGAACGAGATTGCCCAAAGCGAGTGCTACACGGGCAAGACGCCCTTCGTGCGCTATTGGGTGCACAACGGCATGTTGCTGGTGCGCGGGGAGAAGATGTCCAAGTCCCTGGGCAACTTCATCACCGTGAACGATTTTCTGCAGCAGCACGAAGCCGATGTGTTGCGCATGCTGTTGCTGCAGGCTCACTACCGCAGCCCCATCAACTACGACGACGCGCGGCTGCAGCAGGCCCAGCAGGCCCTGGAGCGGCTACGCGGCGCGATGCGCCCCGCGTACCCCGAGGCCCAGGGCGCGGACGCGGCCACGCTGCAGGCCTTGGAGGCCGAGCAACGCGCCGCGGTGCAGGGCTTCGAGGCCGCGATGGACGATGATTTCAACACCGCGGTGGCCTTGGGGCACCTGTTCAACCTGGTGCGGGCCATCAACCGGGCCCGGGATGCCGGCGCGACCGCGGCGCAACTGGCCCCCGCGCAAGAAACCCTGCGTCGCCTGGCCGAAGATGTGTTCGGTTTGCATCTGACCCCCGAAACCGTCACCGGAGACATCGCCCCCCTGGTGGAACTGCTGCTGGAAGTACGGCAGGAATTGCGCCGGGCCCGCCAGTACGCCCTGGCCGACCGCATTCGCGACGGACTGGCGGCCCTGGGCATTGTGGTGGAAGATACGCCCCAAGGTTCGGTGTGGCGCCGCGCCTGAAGCGACCGCGCGGCTCAGGCCCGGCGCCGTGTCCCCGTAGGAGGGGGCCGTCATGGGCGAATGGATTTACGGTCCACACCCCGTCATGGAGGCGTTGCGCGCCGGACGACGCCACTTTCGACGCTTGTTCGTGCAGCAAGGCCCCCGCACCGCTGCCCGGCTTCAGGCCGAGCGCCTGGCCAAAGCCCGCCGCATCCCCGTCAAAGAGGTGCCCAAAGACACGCTGCGGGTGCTCACCCACACCAGCCATCACCAGGGCATTGCCCTGGAGGTGGGCGGATACCCTTACTCCAGCCTGGGCGCCATTTTGCGCCGCCTGAGCGAAAGCCGCGCCGCGCCGCTGGTGCTGCTGCTGGACCAAATCCAGGACCCGCGCAATTTCGGCGCGCTGCTGCGCACCGCGGATGCGGTGGGCGTACACGGCGTCATCATCCCCAAGCGCGGGCGGGTGGGGGTGACGCCCACCGTGGTTCACACCTCGGCCGGTGCGTCAGAGCACCTGCTCATCGCGCCTGAAAATCTGGCCCAGGCCATCGAGGCCCTCAAGGAGCGTCGGGTGTGGGTGTATGGCCTGGAGGCCCACCCCGACGCGCAGCCCATCTATCAGGTGGACTTGCACGGACCGCTGGCCTGGGTGGTGGGCAGCGAAGGGAAGGGCTTACGGCGGCTGGTGCGCGAAAAATGCGACCGGCTGGTGTTCTTGCCCATGCGGGGCCGGGTGCCCTCGCTCAACGCGTCGGTGGCCGGGGCCGTGGCCCTGTACTTCACCTGGCAGGCCCGCGGGTGGGATGCCGAGACCTCACCCCTGGGGGAGGTATAGGCCCACCACCCGTTGTTGTGGGCGCCAGTAGGTTTGGGCCACGCGTTGCACATCCGCCGGGGTGACCGCGGCCAGGCGCTCGAGGTATTGCTCGGCCCACGACGCGTCGGCCAGCATCTCGCTGTAGCCCAGCCAAAAAGCCTGGCCCGTGATGCTTTCGCTGTTGTAGGCGAACAACGCGCGGGCCTGCTTGAGCGCGCGGGCCAGGTCGGCCGCGCGTGGGGGGGCGTCCTGTAAGCGCCGCACCTCGTCGTCCAGCACTTGCAGCACTTGCTCGGGGGTGTGGTCGGGGTGCAGCACCACCGTAATCCAATAGAGGTACGGGTCCACGGTGGCCTGCAGGCTGCCCGAAACCGACACGGCCAGACCGCGCTCCACCAGCGCCCGGTACAGCCGCGAAGTGTGGTGCGAGAGCCCGCCGCCGAAGAAATTGAGGTTCGACGGCCCGGTGAGCAGGCTATCGGCCAGCAGATAAGGCCAAAAGTCGGGGTCCGCGGCCCGCGGGGCGCGATAGGCCACCTGCACGAAGGTGGTTTCGCCGGGGCCTTCGACCACCACCCGCCGCTCCCCCCGTTGCGGCGGCTCGGGGCGGGCCAGCCGCGGGGGTTCGGGGCCGGCCTTCAGCGCGCCGTAGAAGCGCTCGATGCGGGGCAGCAAATCCGCGATGGTGAAATCGCCGGCCACGGCCAGCACCGCGTTGTTGGGCACATAGTAAGTGCGATAATGGCGATACAGGTCGGCGCGCGTCATGGTGCGCAGGTCGGCCATGTCGCCGATGACTTCGTGATGGTAAGCATGCACGCGAAAGGCCGCGGCCTGGACCTCTTCCCCCAGCACGAAAAGCGGCTCGTTCTCATCGCCCTGCCGTTCTGAAATGACCACCGTGCGCTCCGATTCCACCTCCGCGGGGTCGAATTGGGCGTGCACCATGCGGTCGGCTTCCAACTCCAGGGCCAGGTCAATCTCCGCGGCGGGCAGGGTCTCGAAAAAGGTGGTCCAGTCCAGGTAGGTGAAGGCGTTCCAGGTGCCGCCCACCCGCGAGATGGCTTTGTCGAGCACCCCCGCGGGGAAGCGCGGCGTGCCTTTGAACAGCATGTGCTCGACCCAATGGGAAATGCCTGTGCGGCCGGGCACCTCGTCGCGCGAGCCGACGCGGTACCACACCCAATGGCTGATGACCGGCGCGGTGTGCACCTCTTTGAGCACGACCAGCAGGCCGTTGTCCAGGCGTGTGCGATAAACGGGCGTGTTGTCCATGCTCTTCCTCAGGGGCCAATTGCCGCCGGGATTATACCAGGACTTGCGCTGGAACGCGCGCCGCGCGGCCCGGCCGTATCTGGTATAATCCTTCGACAACATCGTCACGCCCCCGGTGGGCGATGCGGTCGTCGGTCCGGCGGGCCTGGGGGCCTGCCGGGTATTTGGCGTCTACCATCGCGTCCCAGGGCGGACGATTCCCTTCCACGAGGGCAAACCCATGCGTTCGGTCATCCTGTCGGTTACCGCGGTTTTGTTGGCCCTGCTCATCGGTGCGGGCATTTTGGTGCTCTCGGGCGCGTCGCCGGTGGCGGCCTATACGGCCCTGATTCACGGCGCGTTCGGCGACGCCCAGGCCTGGCAACGCACCCTGGAAAAGGCCACGCCGTTGGTATTCAGCGGCCTGGCCGTGGCCTTTGCGTTCAAAGCCGGGTTGTTCAACATCGGTGCGCAGGGGCAATTGCTGGTGGGAGCCATCATTGCCGCGGCCGTGGGCTTCGGCGTCGAGGGCCTGCCGGCCTGGATTCACGCGCCGCTGGCGTTGCTGGCGGGCGCGGCCGCGGGGGCGGCGTTGGCCGCGGTGGCCGGCGCGCTCAAGGTGTACACGGGCGCGCACGAGGTCATCACCACCATCATGCTCAACTACATCGCCATCAACCTGACCGATTACCTGGCCGATGGGCCATGGAAGGACACTTCGCCGGGCAACATCGTGGCCCGCACCCCGCACATTCTCGATACCGCAGCCCTGCCCACCTGGGGCCCGGTGCCTTCGGGGTTCATCCTGGCCGTGCTGCTGGCTGCGGTCATCTACTGGCTGCTGTGGAAGACCACCTTCGGCTTTGAGATTCGCACCGTGGGCCAAAACCGGCACGCGGCCCGCTACGCGGGCATGCGGGTGGCCCGCACCGTCATCTTGACCATGGTCATCAGCGGCTTGTTCGCCGGGTTGGGCGGCGCGGTCGAAACCCAGGGCGTGGTGGGCCGTTACCAGCCGGGCTTCAACGTGGGCCTGGGCTTCGAAGGCATCACCATCGCGCTGCTGGCCAAAACGCACCCCTTCGGCGTCATCCCCGCGGCGCTGCTGGTAGGCGCCATGAAAGCCGGTTCCAGCCAGATGCAATTCGTGGCCGATGTGCCCAAAGAAATCATTGATGTCATTCAAGCGCTGATTTTGTTCTTCATCGCGGCCGAGTTCTTGCTGCGGCGCTTGCTGCGCCTGCGGGCCGAGGCCGGTGAAGAGCAACTGGTCCTCAGCACCGGCTGGGGCAGCGGCGAATAACCCGCGACGAGGTGAGGCATGAATCCTTGGCGCTCTGTGTGGAACCACAATCGCGGCAAAGTGCTAACCGCGGCCGGGCTCATCATCCTCGTGTTCGTGGCCTACGCGCGCAATCCGCAAATCGTCGAGGCCGTGCTCGCGTCCAGCCTGCGGCAATCCATCCCGCTGGTGCTGGGGGCCATGTGCGGGCTCATCGGCGAACGGTCGGGCATCATCAACATCGGCATCGAAGGCCAGATGCTGCTGGCCGCGTTCGTGGCCTTCCTGGTCAACGTCCACACCGGCAGCCTGCTGCTGGCCACCGTAGCGGGCGTCCTGGTCGGCGCGCTGCTGGGGCTGTTCCTGGCCTTCATGTCCGTCACCCTGCGCATTGACCAAATCATCGGCGGCACGGTCATCAACATGCTGGCCTTTGGCCTCACGGGCTACTTCTACCAGGTGGGGCTGGTCACCAAGGGCAAGTTCACGCCCATCGCCATCCCGGTGCTGGAGAAAATCCCCGTGCTGGGGGCCATGTTCTTCCGCAACCCGCCCCTCACCTACCTGACCCTGCTGCTCATCTTCGTGGTGCAGTTTCTGCTGTTCTTTACGCCGTGGGGTCTGCGCACCCGGGCCGTGGGCGAACACCCCCGGGCTGCGGACACGGTGGGCATTGATGTGTACAAGATGCGCTACATGAATGTGACCCTGGCCGGGATGCTGGCCGGGCTGGCCGGGGCTTATTTGACCTTGGAGGCCGTGGGCTCCTTCGAGCGGGCCATGACCAACGGCCGCGGGTTCGTGGCGCTGGCCGTCATGATTTTCGGCCGTTGGAACCCCATCTTGTCGTGGGGCGCGGCGTTGTTGTTCGGATTTGCCACCGCGCTGCAAACCCAGTTGCAATTCATGCGTGCGGTGCAAATTCCGCACCAGTTCATCGGCATGCTGCCCTACCTGCTCACCATCGTGGTGCTGGCAGGGGTGGGCGGTCGCACCCGGCCGCCGGCTGCGGTGGGCCAGCCCTATGTGAAAGAATGACCCCCTCGGCGGCGGATAGTCCGACCCGGCGCGTTCGGAGGCTTGTATGAGCGACTTCATCCTCGAGGCTCGGGGCATTACCAAGCGCTTCCCCGGTGTGCTGGCCAACGACCATGTGAACTTCGACTTGCGGCCCGGCGAAATTCACGCCCTGCTGGGCGAAAACGGCGCGGGCAAATCCACCCTGATGAACATCATCTACGGCCTCTATCAGCCCGACGAGGGCGAAATTCGCATTGATGGGCAACCCGCCCACATCCGCGGGCCCCACGATGCCATTCGCCACGGCATCGGCATGGTGCACCAGCACTTCATGCTCATCCCCGTGTTCACCGTGGCCGAGAACCTGATTTTGGGGGCCGAGGTCACCCGCGGGCCCATGCTGGACCTGGAGCAGGCTCGCGCGGTGGTGCGCCGCCTGTCCGAAGAATACGGCCTGCAGGTAGACCCCGACGCGCGCATTGAAGACCTGCCCGTGGGCGTGCAGCAGCGGGTGGAGATTTTGAAAGCCCTGTATCGGCAGGCGCACATTTTGATTTTGGACGAACCCACGGCCGTGCTCACGCCGCAGGAGGTCGAGGACCTCTTCCGCATCATGCGCGAACTCACGACCCGCGGGGTAGGCATCATCTTCATCACCCACAAACTGAAAGAAGTGCTGGCCGTGGCCGACCGCATCACGGTGATGCGCCGCGGCAAGGTGGTCGGCACCACCACGCCGGATGCCACCGACGAGCGCGGGTTGGCCGCCATGATGGTGGGCCGCGAAGTGGTGTTGGAGGTGGAAAAGGGCCCGGCCCGGCCCGGCGAGGTGGTCTTCGAGGTCCAAGACCTGGTGGTCATGGAGCACGGCGTGCCCGTGGTCAACGGCGTATCGCTGCAAATTCGGGGCGGCGAGATTCTGGGCCTGGCCGGGGTACAGGGCAACGGCCAAACCGAACTGGCCGAGGCGCTGACGGGCCTGCGCAAGCCCGAGCGCGGCACGATTTTCCTGGACGGCCAGCCCATGCCCTTCGAGGACGCGCGGGTGCTCATCGAGCACGGCCTGACGCACATTCCCGAAGACCGGCAGAAGCACGGCCTGGTCATGCCGTTCAGCATTGCCGACAATCTGGTGCTGTGCACCTACTACCGGCCGCCTTTTGCCCGCGGCTTGCAGCGCCAGCCCCAGGCCATTCTGGCCAACGCCGAGCGGCTCATCGAACAATTCGATGTGCGCGCCGCGGGCCCCCTGGCCCCCGCGGCGACCTTGTCGGGCGGCAATCAGCAAAAGGTCATCGTGGCTCGCGAATTCAGCCGCCCGGTGCGCTTCTTGCTGGCCAACCAGCCCACGCGCGGCCTGGATGTGGGCTCCATCGAGTACATCCACAAACGCATCATCGAGATGCGCGACCAGGGCGCGGCCGTGTTGCTCATCTCGGCCGAACTGGACGAGATTCTCTCACTGGCCGACCGCATCGCGGTGATGTACGAAGGCCAAATCGTGGCCGAGGTGGACGCGTCCCAGGCCGACAAGACCACCTTAGGCATCTGGATGGCCGGCGGCCAGCGCGAACAAGCCGCGGCCACGCTGGGGAACGCTTCGGCCTGACCTGCCTCGCGGGCGCGTGCAAATGTCGCCGAAATCCGTGAACAGGCCATCTTGGGGCGCAGGGCCGGAAGTGACTTTGGGGGCGTGGGCGCTGACACCTGACGCCGGTTCGCTGACCGCTGCCAGGCGGCGAAGCCATCTCCTGCGTGGGCCCGGCGAGGGCCTGGGCGTCTCGCGCAACGGCAAAGCCCGCCTTTTCGCCATACCAGGAGATTGCTTCGGGCGCTTCGCGCCCTCGCAACGACACATGTGAGGATGCCCGCCGCGGACAGTAGGTCGCACTTGACATCCCCTCCTTCGGCAACTTTTGCGCACACCCGGCCTCGCGCCGCTGGTGATTACCCAAAACTCGAGAGAAGGGTAATCTCACCCC
>WGAK01000228.1 GCA_015494815.1 Anaerolineales bacterium
GCGCCAGACCCGCTCGGGGGTCAGCGGCAAACGCCGAATGCGCACGCCCGTGGCGTGATATACCGCATCGGCCAGGGCCGGGGCAATGCCGTCCAGCGGAATTTCGGCGATGGACTTGGCCCCGAACGGCCCGCTGGGCTCGTCGGTCTGCACGAAGATGACCTCGATGTCGGGCATGTCGGCCGCGCGGTAAGTGTAATACGGCCCCGGCCGCGCGTTGAGCAACTTGCCGCGCGCGTCGTAGACCATCTCCTCGGTGTGGGCAAAGCCCAACGCCTGCTGGATGCCGCCTTCCACCTGCCCCGCCGCCGTGATGGGATTGATGACCCGCCCCGCGTCAACGGCCATCACCACCCGCTCCACGGTGACCTGGCCGGTTTCGATGTCCACCACGACCTCGACGAACTGCGCGGCAAAGGGCGGCGGGCTTTCATGGCTCATGTGCGAGGCCGCGGCCATGATTTGATGCTGGTTGTGCATGTGCAGGCTGTCCAGGGCCACTTCCCGCAGGGTGACCGCGCGGCCGTCGGGCGCCACCACCCGACCCTGCTGCAACACCAGGGCCTCGGGGTCGTTTCCGCCCAGCATGGTGGCCGCGTGGGCGCGTATTTGCCGGGCCACGGCCTGCGCGGCCTTGCGCACCGCGCCGCCGCTGATGTAGGTGGTGCTGCTGGCATAAGCGCCCGTGTCGAAAGGCGTGAAGTCGGTGTCGGACGAGTACACGATGATGTCGTCGGCCGTGATGCCCAGCACCTCGGCCGCGATTTGGGCCAACACCGTGTCGGAGCCGGTGCCCAGGTCCGTGGCGCCTACCAGCAGGTTGAAGGAGCCATCGTCGTTCATCTTGAGGAACGCGGCGCCCATATCCAGGCCGGCCACGCCGCTGCCGTGCATCATCACGGCCATGCCAATGCCGCGTCGCAAATGCGGCCGGCCCGGCACTTCACGCCAGCGGGGGTCGCGTCGCTTGGCGTACCAGTCCACGGCCTCGGCCCCCACCCGGACACAGTCGTCCAGGCCGCTGGTGGTCACCGTTTGGTCCACCCCCTCGCGGCCTTCGCCCAACTGGCGGGCCAGGTACATGGGCTCGCCGGGCTTAATCCAGTTGCGACGCTTGAACTCGATTTCGTCCCAGCCCATCTCCGCGGCGATTTCGGCCATGATGCTTTCCATGCCAAAAAACGCCTCGGTGGCGCCATAGCCGCGAAACGCGCCCGGCACGGGCTTGTTGGTGTACACCACATCGCACACGAAGCGGGTGTTGGGCGCGTTGTAGAGGGTCAGGCTCTTGAAGCCCGCCACCATCGGCACGGTCAGGCTGTGGGTGGCATAGGCCCCCGCGTCGGTGATGAGGTGCAATTCCACCGCCACCACCCGGCCCTCACGGGTTACGCCCACCTTGAAGCGCATGATGTGCGGATGTCGGCTGCGGCTGCTGGTGAACTCCTGCCGGCGGGTGAACTCCAGATACACAGGCCGGCCGGTTTTGAGGGTCAGCCAGGCCGCCAAATCTTCCACCACCATCTCTTGCTTGTTGCCAAAACCGCCCCCCAGGCGGGGCTTGATGACCCGGATGCGCTTCTCGGGCAGGCCCAGCAGCGGGGCCAGCATGCGGCGCACATGGAAGGGCGTTTGGGTGCTGGCGATGACCACCAGCCGGTCGTCTTCGTCCCAGTAGGTGAGGGCCGCGTGCGGCTCCAGGTTGACATGCTGCTGCTGGCTGGTGCGGTATTCGCGCTCGAAGACGAAATCGGCCTCGGCCCAGGCCGCGTCCGGGTCCCCCACTTGCGCGACCACATGGTGCACGATGTTGCGCTCGCGGTCGTACAAGTCGGTGGTGTCGGGCTCGTCGTGGATGACGGGCGCACCCGGCTGCATGGCCTCCAGCGGGTCCAGCACATGGGGCAGCACCTCGTACTCCACCTCGATGAGGCGCAGGGCCTGCCGCGCGATGTCGGGGGACTCCGCGGCCACCACCGCAACCCGGTCGCCTACGAAGCGTACTTTGTCGTCCAGCACCACCTGGTCGTAGGGCTTGGGGTTGGGGTAACTCTGCCCGCCCGAAGCGTACTTGACGCGCGGGATGTCGCGATAGGTCAGCACCGCGTGCACGCCGGGCAGGGCCTCGGCGCGGGAAGTGTCAATGCGTTTGATGCGCGCGTGCGCGTGCGGGCTGGTGAGCAAGGCCGCGTACAACATGCCCTCGCGGCGCATATCCACGGTGAAGACGGGCCGCCCCAGCACCAACTTGCGCGCGTCCACCTTGGGGCGCGGGCGGCCCACCTCGTGGGTGGGCGGCATGTCGGGCGGGGTGAGCACCAACGGCGGCCGGGGATGCCAGCCCGCGGTGGCCTGCCGATAGGCCTCCAGCACGAGGCGGGGGTCGTCGCCCGGCGCGAAGACCGTGAAGACGGGCTCGAACGGCCGGGCTTGTTGGGGGTCGCTCAGCAAATCCGCGGCCCGCTGCACCGCGTTCACGATTTTGGCGTAACCCGTGCAGCGGCACAACACGCCGTTGAGGGCCTGGCGAATGGTGGCTTCGTCGGGATGGGGGTCGCGGTCCAGCAGCGCCTTGGCGGTCATGATTTGCCCCGGCGTACAAAAACCGCATTGGGCCGCGCCGACTTCCAGAAACGCCTGCTGCACGGGATGCAGTTCGCCGGGCGGGGCCAGGCCCTCTAAGGTGGTCACCGCGCGCCCCACCGCGTCCACGGCCTTGATGCGGCAACTGCGCACCGGGCGACCGTCCAGATGCACGGTGCAAATGCCGCAATCGCCCGAGTCGCATCCCCGTTTGACGCTGGCATAGCCCAGGGCCCGCAGGGCGTCCAACAGCGAAGTGCCGGCGCGCACGGTGAGCGTGTGCGCCCGACCGTTGACCGTCAAAATGATGGAAGTGCTCATGGCGCGCCTCCCGCGGTGGGGGGGACATCCGGCCGTTGCGCGGCGGCTGCGGCGCCTTGCAGCGCCCGCCGGGTGAGGACCGCGGCCATGGCCCGCCGGTAGGCCGCGCTGCCGCGCACATCATCCTTGGGGCGGGTTTGTGCGGCCACGGCCTCGGCGACGGCCTGCCAGGTCGTCGGCGTCGCAGGCCGGCCCACGAAAATCTCCAGCCCCTGGGGCACGAACACGGGGCGCGGGCTCACGCCGGTGAGGGCCACCCGTAGCCCGGCCACCTGCCCGGCCGCATCCAACCGCAACGCGGCCGCGACATACACGATGGGCTCGTCGGTGGGCGCGCGGGCCACCCAATCGGCCGCGTGTGGGGCCAGGGGGAGAGGCACCGCGACCTGCGCCCAGGTGCGGGCGCGCTTCAGGGCCTGGGCATAGGGCTGGGCCGCGGCGTGGGCGTCCGCCACCTGGGCATCCAGCACCACCAGGTTGGCCGCCCAGGCCGGGGCCAACTGGGGCGTGCGCAGGGCCTGGGCCACGGTGGTCTGGTTGCGCTGCTGCCAGGTGACCCACCGCAGCAACGGCCGACGCACAAACGCGGGCGCGCTGGGGTCGTGGGCCACCGCGTCCAAAAGGCGGTCGGCCGCCACCTGCCAGAAAGCGGTCGGCATTGCCGAAGACATAACCATACCTCCACAGCGAGCCGGCCTCAGGGCAGGCCCGAGCATCCCGCGGCCGGGACGCGTGCCTCAAGCCAGCAGTTCGGCCGCCAGGCGGTTGTGTTCCCGCACCAAACGGGGCAGGTCCACGGTGGTCAAACGGCCCTCGCGCACCACCACCCGGCCGCCCACCACGGTGTAGTCCACCCGCACGGGGGAAGCCAGCACCAGCGCGGCCACGGGGTCGTGCAGCGCGCCCGCGTACTCCAGCCGCTCCAGGCGCACGGCGAAGAAATCGGCGGCCTTGCCGACCTCCAGCGCGCCCAGGTCGGACCGGCCCAGCACGGCCGCGCCGCCGCGGGTGCCCAGTTCCAGGGCCTGCCGCGCGCTGAGCAGGGGCGGCGCGTCGCTGCCGCTGCGCGAAAAGCCCAGCACCCCGGACCGCACCCGGGCCAGCAGCATGGCCTGGCGCACTTCGGCCAGCATGTGCGAACTGTCGTTGCTCGCGGAGCCGTCCACGCCCAGGCCGACCTTCACCCCGGCCATGAGCATCTCGTAGAGGGGCATGATGCCCGAACCCAAGCGCATGTTGGATGTGGGGCAGTGGGCCACGCCGGTGCCCGTGGCCGCGTAGGTCGCGATTTCCTCGGGCTGCACATAGATGGAGTGCGCGAACCAGACATCGGGCCCCAACCAGCCCAGGTCCTCCATGTATTCCACGGGGCGACGGCCAAAGGTTTCTAAGCAGAACGCCTCTTCGTCCTCGGTCTCGGCCAGGTGGGTGTGCAGCCGCACGCCATAGGCCCGGGCCAGGCGCGCGGACTCCCGCATCAGGTCCCCCGTCACGCTGAAGGGCGAGCAGGGCGCGAGCACGATTTGGCGCATGGAGCCCGGCCGCGGGTCGTGGTACTGCTCGATGAGGCGTTGGGAGTCGCGCAGGATGAAGTCCTCGTCTTCTACCACGCTGTCGGGGGGCAGCCCGCCCTGGCTTTCGCCCAGGCTCATGGAGCCTCGCGACGCGTGCAGGCGCAGACCGACTTGAGCCGCGGCCTCGATTTCGTCGTCCAGCCGCGCGCCATTGGGGAAGATGTACAGATGGTCGAACGCGGTGGTCGTGCCCGAGAGGGCCAGCTCGGCCAGGGCAATCTGGGTAGAAACCCGAATGTGATCGGGCCGCATACGGGCCCAGATGGGGTAGAGGGTCTTGAGCCACCGGAAGAGGTTGGCATCTTGCGCGCCGGGCACGGCCCGGGTGAGGGTCTGATAGAAGTGGTGGTGGGTGTTGACCAGCCCGGGCGCGACGATGTAGCCCCGCAAATCCAGGATTTCGTCCGCGGTGGGGGGCAGGGTCGCGGTGGGGCCGACGGCCTCGATGAAGCCGTCACGGATGAACAGGCCGCCGTCGGGAATTTCGCGGCGCCGGTCGTCCATGGTCACCAGCAGGTCCGCGTGGCGCACGAGCAGCGTAGGCATGATGGTCCTCCAGGCAGGGCGATGACCTCATTATACCGAACCGTGCGGTGCGCGACACACAAAAGCCCTGCCCGGCGAGGCCACCAGGGCCCGCGGGCAGGGCCGACCCATCCGCCGCGTGGACAAGGCTATGCCGCTTCGCCGCGGCGCGCCGCGTCCAGCACGGCCACGGCCACGATGTTGACGATGTCGCGCACCTGGTCGCCCGTCTGCAGCACGTGCACGGGCGCGCCCATGCCCAGCAAGATGGGGCCGATGGCCTCGGCCTTGCCCAGCCGGGCCAGCAGTTTGTAGGCGATGTTGGCCGCCTCCAGGTCGGGGAAGACCAGCACATTGGCGTCCTTGACCCGGCTGAAGGGGTAACGCTCTTCGACGATGTCGGCCACCACCGCGGTGTCGGCCTGCATCTCGCCGTCCACGGTCAGGTCGGGGGCCTTCCCGCGGATGAGGTCCACGGCCCGGCGCACCTTCTCGCTCATGGGGTGCCGCGTGCTGCCGAAGTTGCTGAACGACAGCAGCGCGACGCGCGGCTCCAGGCCCAACTGGCGGGCGAAGTCCGCGGCCAGCAGCGCGATGTCGGCCAGGTCTTCCGCGCTGGGGTCAATGTTCACCGTGGCGTCGGTGAAGATGTAGACCTTCTTGCCCACAATCATGATGTAGGCCCCCGCGGCCAGGCGGCTGCCCGGCGCGGTGTGGTGAATTTGCAGCGCGGGCCGAATGACCTCGGGGTACTCGTAGGTCAGGCCCGAGACCGCCGCGTCCGCGTCGCCCATGTAGACCATCATGGGCGCGAGCACGTTGGGGTCATGCAGCAACTTGTAGGCCCGCTTGAGGGTCACGCCCTTACGCTGGCGCAGTTTGTAGAGCGCCCGCGCGTAATCGTCCTTGCACGCGCAGGTTTCGGGGTCCACGATGGTGGGCTCGAAGCGCAGGCCCAGGCGCCCAATCTTTTCGCGGATGACCGCCTCGCGGCCGATGAGGATGGGCTGCGCAATGCCCTCTTCGGCCACCTGGGCCGCGGCCCGCAAAATCTTCTCCTCTTCACCTTCCGCGAAGACCACCCGCTTGGCCGGTTTGACCTGCCGGGCACTGTTGATGAAGAAGTGGCGGATGTGCTCGCCCTTGCCCTGCCGCAGGGCCAGTTGCTCGCGATATTCGTCCAGGTCAATGTGCTTGCGGGCCACGCCGGTTTCCATCGCGGCCTTGGCCACCGCCGGCGCCACCCACAGCAACACCCGCGGGTCGAAGGGCTTGGGGATGATGTACTCGGGGCCGAAGTGCAGGCTTTCCAGGCCGTAGGCCCGCAGCACGCTATCGGGCACGTCTTCCTTGGCCAGCGCGGCCAGCGCGTAGGCCGCGGCCAGTTTCATCTCGTCGTTGATGGCCCGCGCCCGCACATCCAGCGCGCCGCGGAAGATGAACGGGAAGCCCAGCACATTGTTCACCTGGTTGGGGTAGTCCGAGCGGCCCGTGGCCATGATGGCGTCGGGCCGGGCCTCCTTGGCCACTTCGTAGGGGATTTCGGGGTCCGGGTTGGCCATGGCGAAGATGATGGGGTTCTCGGCCATGCTCTTGACCATCTCGGGCGTGACCACCCCGGCCACCGACAGGCCGTAGAACACATCCGCGCCCTTCATCGCGTCGGCCAACGTGCGCGCATCGGTCTCGACCGCGAACTCTTCCTTGTACGGGTTCATGCGCTCGGTGCGGCCCTTGTAGATGACCCCGCGGCTGTCCACCATGATGATGTTCTCTTTGCGCACCCCCAACTTGATGGCCAACTTGGCGCAGGCCATGGCCGAGGCGCCCGCGCCCGAAATCACCATCTTCACATCCTCGGCCTTCTTACCGGCCAACTCCAGCGCGTTCAGCAGGGCCGCGCCCGAAATGATGGCCGTGCCATGCTGGTCATCGTGAAAGACCGGGATGTCCAGCATGGCCTTGAGTTTTTCCTCGATGTAAAAACACTCGGGGGCCTTGATGTCTTCCAGGTTGATGCCGCCGAAAGTCGGGGCAATCGCGGCCACCACCCGGATGAACTCGTCGGGGTCCGTGGTGTCCACCTCGATGTCGAACACATCAATATCCGCGAAGCGCTTGAACAGCACACCCTTGCCTTCCATCACCGGCTTGGAGGCCAGTGCGCCCCGGTTGCCCAGCCCCAGAATGGCCGTGCCGTTGGAAATCACCGCCACCAGGTTGCCCTTGGCGGTGTATTCGTACGCGGTTTCGGGGTCTTTCTCGATTTCCAACACCGGATACGCCACCCCCGGCGAATAGGCCAGCGACAAATCCCGCTGGGTGCTCAGGGGTTTGGTAGGCTTGACCTCAATCTTGCCCGGCCGACCGTCCAATTTATGGTAGGCCAGGGCTTCTTCTCGGGTAATCTTGGCCATGACGACCTCCTTCTGCCAGCAAAGAAAAAGGACGACCCACGGTGCCAGGTGTCTCCACCCTTGCCATGCCGGGGGCCCTCCTTGCGTTTCAGAATGCTACAACACCATGCTTATAATAGGGTCGCGAGGCGGAAAACGAAAGATGACGAAGCGCGTGATATCAGGCTTGGAAAAGGCCGGGCCCCTGGCCGCGGCCCTGGATGCCATCTTGCGCGCGGCCCTGGCCGCGGTGGACCCCGAGGCCGCGGTCCGGCGGGTGCTGCACCGGCAGGGGGACACCCTCCGGGTGCGACCGGCGCGCGCCGCGACGAGCGGGTTCACCCACGACCTGGGGCAGGGCCGCGTGTACCTGCTGGGCGTGGGCAAGGCGGCCTATCCCATGACCCGCGCGGCCTGGGCTGTGCTAAGCGACCGGGTGGCGGGCTGCCTCATGGTCACCAAAGACGGCCACGGCGGGCCGACCTGGCCCGGCTGCGCGCTGCTGGAAGCCGGCCATCCCCTGCCCGACGCGCGCAGCCTCGCCGCGGCCCAACAGGTGCGCGGGCTGCTGCGTGCCACCACCTCCGCCGACCTGGTAGTGGTGCTGCTTTCGGGCGGCGGCTCCGCATTGCTCAGCGCGCCCGTGCCCGGCGTCACCCTGACCGACCTGCAGGCCCTCACCCAGGCCCTGCTGGCCAGCGGCGCGACCATCCATGAGGTCAACGCGGTGCGCAAGCACCTGGACCAGGTCAAAGGCGGCGGCCTGGCCCGCTGGGCCGCGCCGGCGCGGGTGCTGACCTTGGTGCTCTCGGATGTGCTGGGCGACGACCTGAGCGTCATCGCGTCGGGCCCCACCGCGCCCGACCCCAGCACCTACGCGGACGCGTGGGCCGTGCTGCAGCGGTACGGCCTGACCGCCGCCCTTCCGCCGGGGGTGCGCGCCCACCTGCAGGCCGGGCTCGCGGGCCGCGCGGCCGAAACGGCCAAGCCCGGCGACGCGGTCTTCCGCCGCGCGGCCTGGTTCATCGTGGGCAGCGTGCGCCACGCGGCCCAAGCCGCGGCCCAGGCGGCTGCGGCCCAGGGCTGGCACCACGCGGTGCTGAGCACCACGGTGCAAGGCGAGGCCCGGGAGGTAGGCCGGGTGCTGGCCGCGGTGTTGCACGAAATGGCCCGCCACCAACGCCCCTGGCCCCGTCCCGCGTGCGCGGTGGTGGGCGGCGAGACCACCGTCACCTTAGGGACCAACCCCGGCCGGGGCGGGCGCAACCAGGAACTGGCCCTGGCCGCGGTGGAACCCCTGGCCGGGCTGCCGCGCGTGGCCCTGGTGGCCTTTGCCACCGACGGCACCGATGGCCCCACCGACGCCGCGGGCGCGGTGGTCACCGGCGAGACCTGGGCCCAGGCGCGCGGCCAGGGCCTGAACCCGCGAGATTATCTGGCCCGCCACGACGCGTACACCTTCTTCGCCCGCGTGGGCGGCCTGCTGCGCCCCGGCCCCACCCGCACCAATGTCAACGACCTGACCCTGCTGTGCACCGCGCCGTAGCATCGCGCACCGCGCCCAAATTTGGGGCTGCGGCGGCTCGACATGATAGTCGTCAGCGGTCGGGCGGCAGGCCCCAGCGGGTAGCAGGGAGCAGGGAGCGGGGAGAAGGCGTCCGCGCATTCGCAGACTCGCCCATTCGCTCGCCCATCCGCATATCCGCTCGCGTGTCATTGCGAGGGCGCGCAGCGCCCGGTAGGGGCGACCGGCCGGTCGCCCCCTGGCGTGGCCGAAAGGGGGCCTTGCTGCCTCGTGGAAACGCCCAGGCCCTCGGCGGGCCTACGCAGGAGATGGCTTCGCCGCTTGGCAGCGGTCAGCGAACAGGCGTCAGGCGCCAGCGGGCGGCGGGGAGCAAGGAGAAAGCATCCGCGCATCCGCCTTCCCGCTTTACCGCCTTACCGCTTTACCGCCTTATCGCCTTACCGCTTTATCGCCCCTCCGCCCATTCGCCCGCCCCAACTGCGCGCGCCGCGCGGCCATATTTTGCCTATAATGAAAATGAACGCCGTTCTCCCCCGGCCCCATCGTCGCCCTCATCGCCTCCGCGGGTGATTACGCTTTGCCATCTTGCACAAAGGAGGCCGACGATGAGTACGACCCTCAATCCTTTCGCCATGGCCCAAGCCCAGTTGGACGAGGCCGCGCGTTACCTGCACCTGGAC
>WGAK01000229.1 GCA_015494815.1 Anaerolineales bacterium
ACCCACGGCCACGGCTTCGCCCACACCTTCGCCGTCGCCCACCCCTGCCACCCCTACGCCGACGGCCACCCCGATGCCGTCCCCTACGCCGTTGACCTACATCGTGCAGGCCAACGACACCTGCCTGTCCATCGCCGCGACCTTTGATGTGTCGGTGCAATCCATCATGTTGCTCAACAACCTGGGCACCCGTTGCACCCTGGTGGTGGGCCAGAAACTGCTCATCCCTCACCCCACACCCACGGCCACGCCGCCGCCAACGGCCACCTTGAGCCCTCAAGAGGCCACCGAAACCGCGTGCAGCAAAATCACCTACACCGTGCGGGCCAACGACACCCTGTCCAGCATCGCGCTGAACTACAACGTGCCCATCGAGGCCATCCGCGAGTGGAACGGCCTGGTCAACAACTTCGTGTACGAGGGCGAGACCCTGGTCATCCCCTTGTGCATGCGCAACCCCACGCCGGGCCCCACACCCACGCCCACGCCGCCGCCGCCCTATCCCGCGCCGCAACTGCTGCTGCCGCCCGATGGCGCGGTGTATGACCTGGCCGACACCGTCACCCTGCAGTGGGCCGCGGTGGGTGAATTGCGCGACAACGAGGCCTACGCGGTCACCATCGTGGACATCACCGCGGACGAGGAACGCCGCCTGGTGGCCTATGTCACCGATACCAAGTTCGTGGTGCCCGAGGCGTTCCGCCATCAAGAGGCCTTGCCCCATGTGTATCGCTGGAGCGTGCTCACCGTGCGGCAGGTGGATACCGATGAGGAAGGCAACCCGATTTGGGAGCCCGCGGGGGCGGCCAGCGAAGCCCGCACGTTCGTGTGGCAGGGGTTGAGCCCGGCGGCCACGGCAACTCCTTAGGCGGAACGGCTCCGCTCCGGCCCAACCGGAGGGTTTCCCCCAACATCAAACCGCCCGCCCCGGCAACAGGGGCGGGCGGTCGTGCGTGGCGGGGTCGCACTGCGCGGGCTCAGGCCTGCGCGGCCATCTCCAGCAGCATGTCGGTGGTCACCGACTTGGGGCGTTCGATGGGCAGGCCCACCGCGCGCGCCCAGGTGAGGTGCGAGGTGATGCCCAGGGACCGGCCCAGGCCGAAGAGCACGGTGTAGAACAGCGGCTCCACGCCGAAGTGCTTCTGCAGCACGCCGCTCATCGCGTCCACATTGGGCCACGGGTTCTTGGCCTTGCCGTGCTCTTGCAGCACCTTGGGGATGACCTGGTAGGCCACCTGCGCGGTCTGGAAGAGCACGCTGTCGGCCATTTGCGCTTCTGCGAACTCGTAGAAGGCCTTGTAGCGGGGGTCCGTGGCCCGCAGCACCGCGTGCCCAAAGCCGGGGATGACCTGGCCCGCGTTCAGCGTATCCCAGGCGTAGGCTTCCATCTGTTCGGGCGTGGGCACGCCGCCGTACTTCTCATACGCGCCCAGCAGCCAGCGCAGCGCGTTCTGGTTGGCCAGACCGTGCAGCGGGCCGGCCAGCGCGCTCATGCCCGCGGCGAAGGCGTAGAACACATCGGCCAGGGTGGAGTTGACCAGGTGCGCGGTGTGCGCGCTGGCGTTGCCCACCTCGTGGTCCGAGTGCAAAATGAAGTACAGCCGCGAGAGGTTGCGATAGACGGGGGTGTCCAGGCCCATCATGTAGGCGAAGTTGGCGCCCCAGTCCAGGTCGGGGTGCGGGGCCTTGTACGAGCCATCGCCGTACTTGTAACTGTAGATGAACGCGGCCAGCGCGGGCAGGCGGCCCGTCAGCAGCAAGGCATCGTCCAGGGTGGGGCCCCACAGGTCGGTCTTCTTGAGTTTGCCCTCGGCATAGAGCGGCGCGAACGTGCTGTCGTTGCGCATAGCCAGGATGCCCAGGGTGAACAGGGTCATGGGGTGCGTATCTTTGGGCATGGCCCGAATGACCGCCTGGGTCTCTTCAGGCAGGCTCATGCGTTCCTTCCACGCCTCTTCCACCGACAGGGCTTGCTCTTTGGTGGGCAGGTCGCCCGTCATGAGCAACCAATACAGGCCGCCCACATAGGGCATTTCGCCCTCGCCGGGCTTGGGCAGGGCCTCGAGAATCTCGGGGATGGTGTAGCCCCGGAAGTGGATGCCCTTGTAGGGGTCCACATACGAAATGTCGGTGACCAGCACCTTCAGGCCGCGCATGCCGCCCACGGTCTGGCGGATGTGCACGGTGTCAATGGGGGTTTCGCCCAGTTCCTTGGCCAGTTTGCGCACGCGCGCCTGCCACTCGGGAACCTTTTGGGCCAAGACCTGCTTCAGCATAGGACAACCCTCCTAAGCATGTGAAGGCAGCCGGGGACGCGCCGGCCCCCGGCCCTGGAACTACAGTTCCAGTTTGGCGATGTTGGCTCGGACATGCTCGGCCGACTTCTTGAGCGCGGCCATCTCTTCGTCGTTGAGGTCATATTCGATGATTTTCTCGACGCCTTCCCGGCCCAGTTGCACAGGCACGCCGAAGTAGATGTCGTGCTCGCCATACTCGCCCGTGAGGTACGCGGACGCAGGCACGATGAGGTGCTTGTCTTTGAGGATGGCCTCGGTCATCTGGGCCAGCGCGGCTGCGGGCGCGTAGAACGCGCTGCCCGTCTTGAGCAGCGACACGATTTCGCCGCCGCCCTTGCGGGTGCGCTGCACGATGGCCTCCAGCCGGTCCGGCGGCAGCATCTTGTAGAGCGGCACGCCGGCCACATTGGAGTGCCGGGTCAAGGGCACCATGCTGTCGCCGTGGCCGCCCAGCACATAGCAATGCACATTCTCCACGCTCACGCCCAGTTCCATGGCCACGAAAGCCCGCATGCGGGCCGAGTCCAGGATGCCCGCCTGGCCGATGACCTTGGTATGCGGCAGGCCGGTGACCTTCCAGGTCAGGTAGGTCATCACATCCAGCGGGTTGGTCAGCACCAGGAAGATGGCGTTGGGCGAATACTGGATGGCTTGCTCGGCCACCGAGCGCACGATGCCCGCGTTGGCCTTGAGCAGGTCGTCGCGGCTCATGCCCGGCTTGCGGGGCAGGCCCGCGGTGATGATGACGATGTCGGAGTTCGCGGTGTCCGCGTAGTCGTTGGTGCCCACAATGTGCACATCGCTGCCGATAATGGGCATGGATTCCAGCAAGTCCAGCCCCTTGCCCTGGGGCAGGCCCTCTTTGATGTCCACCAACACCAGGTCGGCGATTTCCATCGCCGCCAGCCAGTGCGCGGTGGTGGAGCCGGTCATGCCGGCGCCGATGATGGTGACTTTCGGTCGAGCCATGATTCCTCACTCCTTTGGAAAAGGGCTAAAGGCGTTGTCGCATTCAAGTATCGCGCGCCAAGGTCGCTTCCGCCATGCAGTCGCTTTCATTATAGAACAGGTGGGCAATGACATATAGCATTGTCCGCCGGGCAAGCGGGCCTTGGCCCCTGCGCTTATGCGCATAACTCTCCGCATCCGCGCACAAAAAACCCACCTCAAGCCCGTTGAGGTGGGTGGGGGGATTTACTCCGTTTGGGCCGTGGCCGCGTCCTGAGCCTCGAAGGCCAGTTCGTCCAGATAGTGCCCGGCGCGAATGGCCGCCGCCGCGCCCATGCCGGCCGAGGTGATGACCTGGCGGTACACGGGGTCGGCCACTTCGCCGGCCGCGAACACGCCCGGAATGCTGGTCACCACCCAGTCGTGCACTTTCAGGTAGCCCCGGTCGTCCACTTCCAACTGGTCTTTGAACAGCCCGGTGTTGGGGATGTGGCCGATGAAGATGAACACGCCGTCAATGGGCTTTTCGTACTCTTCGCCAGTGACCACATTGCGCAGGCGCACCTTTTCGACCTGTTCGTCGCCCAAAATCTCGGTGACCACCGTGTTCATCACGAAGGACATCTTGGGGTTTTCTCGGGCCCGCTTTTGCATCAGCGCACCGGCCCGGAACTGGTCCCGCCGGTGGACCACGGTGACGGTGCGCGCGTAGCGGGTGAGGAAGAGGCCTTCTTCCAGCGCGCTGTCACCGCCGCCCACCACGATGACATCCTTGTCCTGGAAGAACCAGCCGTCGCAGGTGGCGCAATACGAGACGCCCCGGCCGGTGAACTCGGCCTCGCCGGGCACGCCCAGTTTGCGGGGCGAAGCGCCGGTGGCGATGATAAGCGCGTCGGCTTCGTAGGTGTTGCCGTAGGTCTTGACCTGGAAGGGCCGCGTCTGCAGGTTGACCTCGGTGGCCGTGTCCATGACCAGCCGCGCGCCAAAGCGTTCGGCCTGGGCCTTGAAGCGGTCCACCAGTTCCTGGCCGCCCACGCCTTCGGGAAAACCGGGGTAGTTTTCCACGATATGGGTCAGCGCGACTTGCCCGCCGATTTCCAGGCCGGTCAGCACCAAAGGCTCCAGCCCGGCCCGCGCCGCGTACAAGGCCGCGGTGAGGCCCGCGGGGCCTGAGCCCAAAATCAGCAATTTGGTCCGTTCAGGTGTGTCGCTGGCGCTGGGGCCAGCCGTGATGCCACCCAGTTTGAACTCCATCCTACGCCTCCTTGGCCTTCGGATTTTGAACGGTGCACGTTCGACTTGCGCCGTAAAATGCAGCGCCGCGGTGTCAGGCGCAAGCGCTGGTTCATCTGCCAGTCACCTGGCCCTTTGAAACCGTTACGGTGTGACAATCTTGTCAGCGAGGTTCGGATACACCCTCTGGAAATCCTTCTCGTTGAAAGTGACTACCAGGTCAACCTTCGCCTTTGCAGCGGCGTGCAGAATCAGTGCATCATATGTGGCTCCGCCGACGATACCCAGTGCGGCTAAGTGTGTTATGACTTGAGTATAATCTCGCTCGGACAAAGATACAATTTCGAGCCTCTCAATGATGTTGTGCTTGATAAGCCGCTGTGCGTCCAAAGGCGAGATAGGGGGACGAACCGGTAAGGTGGTAAGCACGGCGTAGAGTTCCGCGAGGGAATGGGCCGCAACGAGACCTTCGTCCGTTCCGTCGCTCACGCGCTTAAGCCAAGCCAATCCCTGTTCGTGGGCAGGGTGGGCTTCGACCATGGCAGCGACCAAGACCGAGGTGTCCAGCAAAATCCTCATAGGCCGACCCGTTGTAGCAGGGTAAAGACACGTCGGTCTCGTTCGTGGCGCATGAGGTCGGATAGATTGGCGAAAGCCCTCACCCTGGCGACCAGGATACCCTCTTTCTCAACCAGAACCGAGGGTTGGCGTTGAACGCGCAGCCGCAGGCCCCCGCTCTCACCTTTTTCAACTACCAACGTCATACCCGGGGTCAGATGTAAGCGCTCACTCAGAGAAGCAGGGAGAAGAATATTTCCCCGTCCATCCAGGGAGACTTGAACCACCTCGCTCATGAGCGCCTCTCCATTTTGCCCGTACTATCCTCATCTCATAATACATCAAGACCAGCGTTTCGGCAAACGCGACCCTGATTGTACCCCGAGCCGCGGGCCCTGGGTGTTAATCTTTCATAAGAACTTGGGCCTGCCGGCCCTGCGCCGGGCTGCGGCCCGGTGCCAGGTCGCCTTCCAGCACGCCGTCCTCGGCCACGCGCGTGATGCGCACGGCCGTCAGCCGGTTCCACAGGTTTTGCGGCGCCCGCGCGCGCACCCGCAGGTAGTTGTCGCTCAGGCCCAGCAGGGTCCAGCCCGTGGCGTCCAGGCGAGTGGCGCGCTCCCAGAGCACGGTCAGGGTGTGGCCGACAAAGCGTTGGCGATAGCGCGCCGCGGCCGTGTCCAGCACCGCGCGCATCTGCGCGTTGCGGGCTTTGCGCACCCGATGCGGCACCTGGCCCGGCAAGCGTGCGGCCACGGTGCCGGCGCGCTCCGAGTAGGTGAACACATGCCCACCGGCCAGGTCCAGCGAGGCCACGAAGGCCAGGCTGGCCGCGAACTCCTCTTCGGTTTCGCCGGGGAACCCCACGATGATGTCGGTGGTGATGGCCACGCCCGGGATGCGGGCCCGGGCCGCCTCCACCAGCGCGCGAAAGCCCGCGGGGGTGGTCTTGCGGGCCATGCGGCGCAGGGTGGCCGCGCACCCCGATTGCAGGGGCAGGTGCAGGTGCCGGGCCAACCGCGGGTCTTGCCACAAGTCAAAGAAAGCCGGGTCCAAATCCCACGGCTCCAACGACGACAGCCGCAGCCGGGGGATGTCGGCCCGTTCGAGCAGTTCGGCCACCAGGTGCCGCAGGTGACGCCGCGGGTGCAGGTCGCGGCCCCACGAGCCTAAATGCACGCCGGTGAGCACGATTTCCTGCGCGCCGCCGCGCAGCGCGGCCCGCACATCGTCCAGCACTTCCGCGAGGGGGCGGCTGCGACCGGGGCCCCGGGCCACGGTGGTGATGCAGAAAGTGCAGCGATTGTCGCAGCCGTCTTGCACTTTGATGAACGCGCGCGTGCGCAGGCGCAGGCCGGGCAGGGGCTGCCGCTCCACGGGCTCCAGGTCGAAAGCCTCGAGGGGCAGGTCCAGCACGCGCGCGGGCAGATGCTCTTTGGCCGCGTTGGGCACGACCCAGCGCACCCGCGGCAGCCGGGCCGCGGCCTCGGGTTCCAGCGACACCCAGCAGCCGGTCAAGGCCAGGGCGTCCGCGCCGGCCCGGGCCAACTGCCGCGCGCGCTGGCGGCTGTCGGCCACGGCCTTTTGCGTGACCGCGCAGGTGTTGAGCACGGCCAGGTCGGCCTGCGCGGGGTCGCCCACAATCTCGTGCCCCGCGGCCCGAAAGTAGCGGGCCAGGCGCTCGATTTCGGCCTGGTTGAGGCGGCAGCCTAAGGTATCGAGATAAACGCGCATGCTCCCTCGCTGCGGCGTCACGCGTGGGCCATGTTGGAGCCCGGCGGCGGCGCGCCGTTGCGCACGGCCTCGGGCAGGGGATGGCCACGCCCCACGCCCCGGTACACAAAGCCCAACTCGGCCATGCGCGCGGGGTCATAGATGTTGCGCCCGTCGAACAAAACCGGCGTGCGCATGGCCGCGCGCACCCGTTCCAAATCCAGTTGTTTGAATTCGTTCCACTCGGTGACCACGACGATGGCGTCCGCGCCCTGGGCCAGGGTGTAGGGGTCGGGCATCATGGCCACCTCGGGCAAGATGCGCCGGGCGTTGTCCATGGCAATGGGGTCATAGGCCCGCACCTGCGCGCCGCGGGCCAGCAGCCCGCGCGCAATGTCAATGGACGGCGCTTCGCGCATGTCATCGGTGTTGGGCTTGAAGGCCAGGCCCAAGAGCCCCACCACTTTGCCGGTCAGGTCACCGCCCAGCAGTTCCGCGACCCGCTCCACGGCCATGCGGCGCCGGTCCGCGTTGATATCCAGCACCGCGTGCAGCAGTTGCGGGTGACGGCCCATGTCTTCGGCCATGCGGGCCAGGGCCTGCACATCCTTGGGGAAGCACGAACCGCCAAAGCCCAGGCCGGCCTCCAAAAACAGCGGGCCGATGCGGGGGTCGTACCCCATGCCTTTGGCCACTTCTTTGACATCCGCGCCCAGGGCTTCGCAGATGTTGGCGATTTCGTTGATGAACGAAATCTTGGTGGCCAGGAACGCGTTGGACGCGTACTTAATCATCTCCGCGGTGCGCAGGTCGGTAATCAAAATCGGCGCGCGCAGGGGCAGGTGCAACTGGGCGACCTTCTCCGCGGCCTCGGGGTTCAGCGAGCCCAGCACCACCCGATGGGGATTCATGAAGTCGTGCAGGGCCGAGCCTTCGCGCAGGAATTCGGGGCACGAGACCACCGAGAAGGGGATGGGCGTTTTCTGATGGCGGCGCACGATTTCGGCCACCCAATCGCCGGTGCCCACGGGCACGGTGGATTTGTTGACGATGATGAGCGGGCCGGTCATGTGCTCGGCCACCGAGCGCGCCGCGGCCTCGACATAGCGCAGGTCGGCCTCGCCGTTGACCGCCTGGGGGGTACCCACGGCAATGAAGACGAATTCCGCCTCGGGGATGGCCTCCGCGTATGAGGTGGTGAACGACAGGCGCTCGGCGCGCACATTGCGCTGCACCATCTCGGCCAGGCCGGGCTCGTAGATGGGCATCTCGCCGCGCTTCAGGCGCGCGATTTTGTCCTCATCAATGTCCAGCGCCACGACCCGGTTGCCCAGGTCCGCGAAACCGGCGGCCGTCACCAGGCCCACATAGCCGGTTCCTACCACAGTGATGCGTTTCATAACTGCCCCTCACAACGACAAGATGGCCGCGGGTGGGACGCGGCGGCGGTATTATGCCACACTTTCGTCGGGCATGCGAAACAGGTCTTGCAGGCGATAGGCCAGTTTGAGGTCGCCCTGGATTTGCAAGCGCCCGCGCATGTAGGCCGCCAGCGGGTCCATCTCGCCCCGCAGCAGGGCCCAATAGTGCGCGGCCGAAACCGTGACGGTGAGGTCGGCCGCGGGGCTGACGCCGCGCGCCACCTGCAGGCGCCCTTGGTCCACCTGCACGAACCAGTCGCCCCCCTCGGGCCCGGTGATGTGGAACTGGACCACCGCGCGCACATCGTGCGCTTTTTCGGGCCGAAAGTAGTGCGGCAGCAGGTCGAAAACCTGTTGGATGGAAGTCACTTTGGGCATGGGGATTTCCTCGTCTTAGAGGGGCTGCCCGCTTTGCAGGCGCTCGATTTCATCGCCGAAAATGGTGCCGATGGCCCGCGCGGCCTGCACCATGTCATCGTCGGGGCGCACCCGTTTGGGCCGTTGGGCCAGCGCCTCCTCCAGCGGGATGGGCTCCACTCGCGTGCCGTGCAGCGCGACCATGTGGCCCACCAGCCCCTGCTCGGCCATGCGGACGGCTTCGGCGCCGAAGCGGGTCGCCAGCAGCCGGTCCCGGGCGGTGGGGGTGCCGCCGCGCTGCAAGTGGCCCAGGATGAGCGCGCGGGTCTCGGTATCCGTGGCCTCGGCCAGATAGTCGGCCACATGCAGCGAGATGCCGCCCAACCGCGCGATGCTCAGGCCTTCGCCCGGCTGGCGGTAGACTTTGTGGCCGCCCACGGGGGTGGCGCCTTCGGCCACCGCCACGATGCTGAACATGCGCCCGCGGCGCTTGCGCCCCAGCACCTTGGCCGCCAGCACTTCGTAGTGGAAGGGAATCTCGGGCAGCAGGATGATATCCGCGCCGCCCGCGATGCCCGCGTGCAGCGCGATGAAGCCCGCGTCCCGGCCCATGAGTTCCACCACCATCACCCGGTGGTGCGATTCCGCGGTGGTGTGCAGCCGGTCCAGGGCTTCGGCGGCCACGCTGACCGCGGTGTCAAAGCCGATGGTGAAGTCGGTGCCGGGCACATCGTTGTCAATGGTCTTGGGAATGCCGATGATGGGCGCGCCTTTGCGATACAGGTCCAGCGCGGCGCCCAAAGTGCCGTCGCCGCCGGTGACGATGACCGCGTCCAGGTTCAACTCGCGGATGCGGGCCACCAAGTCATCCGAGACATCGCGCACCACTTTTTTGCCGTTGACGACTACCTCCTGGGCAAAGGGGTTGCCCCGGTTGGCCGCGCCCAGAATGGTGCCGCCCAAGGGCAGGATGCCCCGCACCATGTCCAGGGTGAGGGGGAAGACGCCATCGGGCCGCAGAAAGCCGTTGTAGCCGTTGCGGACGCCCAGGACCTCCCAGCCTAAGGTGAAGACCGCGTGGCGCACGACCGCGCGGATGGCCGCGTTGAGGCCGGGGGCGTCGCCGCCACCGGTGAGGATGGCAATGCGTCGCTTGGTATGGGGGGCCATAAGCCTCGCCTCCTGCACGGGCGTGGGGTGCGTCGAGCGGACACGGCTAAAGAAAAGGCGACCGCCCTGGGACGGTCGCCGGCCTGTGCCCCCACGGGGATTCGAACCCCGGCCGCGGGCTTGAAAGGCCCGTGTCCTAACCCCTAGACGATGGGGGCACCTGCGCCCTGCATTCTACCAAAACCCCGCCCCAGCGTCAAGCAATCTGCGCACCGCGCGCCGAGGCCCATCTTGACCTTTTCTTGAAACGGCCTTGATGCCCTCTGAAGATGCGCCGTTCATGCTAAGGGCATCCTGGCCGCGTTGGCCCCATTCGCTGGAGGTACGATGCGTATTCACCTAGGGCTTTGGTTCGGCGGTTTGTTTGTCTTGCTGAGCGCCTGCACGCGCCCCACGGCCGAGGCTACGCCGCCCGCCCGGCCTTCCACGACGGCCCCGGCCGTAACCCCTTCCCCCAGCCCCACACCGCATGGCGCGCCCACGCCGCCGGTGGCGACGGCCGCACCCACGCCGCCCTCTGTTACCTATCCCATTGGCCTGGAGGGCGAACTGGCCAACATCCCCGCGGCGCTCGCCAACCAGTACGACTGGTCGCAGTACCCCGACTACGCGGACGCGGTGATGGACCTCTACGCCGCGGTGGGCGGGCGCGTGGGGCGCATCAACATCGCCCTGACGCGTAGTTCCTCGATGCCCGACATCGAGCAATACGGCTACGAGGCCCTGGACGCGCTGGTGGCCGCCTATCAGCGCCACGGGGTGAACGTGGCGTTGACCGTCGCCTATCAGCGGGTGCTCGTGGGCGGGCGCGGTGCGGACCTCACGCAGCCCTGGCTGTGGACCAACGACGCGGAACGCGCCCGCTACGAGGCATATCTGCGCGGCATCCTGGAGCGCTACGACGGCGACGGCGTGGACGACGCCCCGGGCCTGCTTTACCCCGTCACGGTCTGGCAGATTCACAACGAACTGGAAGCCCAATGGGGCGCGGCGATGGAGCAGGGCGTGTCCACCTGGGCCACGCCCGAGGACTATGCCCAACTGTTGCAGTTCACCGCCCCCATCATCCGCGCGGAGATTCCCAACGCGGTTATCGTGGCGTCGCATTATCCCTGGCCGGGGCATGACGCCGCCGACTTCAACGGCGATGGCCGCCCCGAACGCTATATGGAGCGCGTGGCCGAACTGGGCGGATATCAGGGGATTGATGTGGTGGAAATCCATGACTTCACCGGTGACCTGAAGCACCTGGTGGAAGGCCTGACCTACGCCCACGAAACCAGCGGCCTGCCGGTGTGGGCCGGGCAGGTGCTGGCGCTCAACCAACCTACCAACGCTCAACCCGACGCCAGCCCGGAAACCCAGGCCCAGAAGGTGGTCAAACTGCTGGTGGGCGCGCTGGCCAGCGGCGCGCAGCACGCCCACTGGTGGGGGCTGCAAAACGCGCCGGAGAGCAGCGCGGCGAAGGTGCCCGTGTTCGCTTACTCCGGCCTGTACGGGCCGTGCCCGGAGCCGCGCGGCATCGGCCAGGTCTGCGCCGCTCCGCCGCTTTACCCCGCGGGCGTCAATTTTCGGCTGTTGTCCGACGCCTTTGTGGGGTATCGGGGCCTGACCATCCTGGAGCCGCTCACCCTGGGCGTGGTGCCCGGCAGGGCCGATTCCAGCCGTCTGGTGGTGCGCGTCGAGCGCGCGGGCGCGGCTCCCTTCGTCATTGCCTGGGATGACGCCAATGGCACTTTGAATGTAGATGCCCTCTTCCCCGGCGCGGCCGGCGTGCAGGTGCTGCACTTCGTCACCCAGGAGGGTGTGACCGAGCCCATGGTGGAAACGGGCGTTCGGGGTGTGATCCCGCTTTCCGCCACGCCGGTGATGATCTTCCCCGAAGGCGGGGAAGCATCCGCTGCGACCGCCCCCGCCCCGACCGCCTCGCCGGAGGTCGCAAGCGGCAGCGGCCCCAAAGGGGCGTTCATCGCCTTTCATCTGGAAGTCAGCCGTGGGCCGCGCATCAAGCAACTATGGCCGCGCCTGGAACAGTTCATGGCCTTAGCGGATCAATACGGCGTCAAGGTCACGCTGCAATTCTCCTGGCCGTGGGCGGATTATGTCTACAAAAGTGGTCTGCTGGATACCGTCCACGCCTGGGAAGCGGAAGGCCACGAAATTGCCCTGCATCATCATGGCCCGACGCACAAGTTCTTTGACGGCTACACCAACGCGCCCGACGCCATCCGCACCGACGGGTGGTACGCCACCGACTACGGTTACCTGGGCGATATGAACGCCTTGATGGCCTTTATGGCCCCGCTCTCGCAAAAGGGGATTACCTCGGCGGGCATGTCCGACGAAGACACCGACTGGCCCGCCGGCGTGCTTTACTTCGCCACCGACTCCGGCGACACTCCTTCCAGGGACGATTTGCTCAGCCGACCCGTAGAAACGGTGCACAACGGCTATCCGGTGATAGAAATCTACAACGCGGGCTACGAGATTGACCATCTGGGGGAGGCCGCTGTCCATCTGGCGGATATAGAGCACGCCCTGCAAACCGCTGCCCCGGATGAGTACCTGGGCATTGTCCTCAACGATGAGAGCCTTGAGAAGGATTTCGCCCTCATCGAGCCGCTGTTCCAACTGTTGCGGGACTACGGCGTACAGGTGGAAACGGTCAGCGCGCTGATGGAAGCGCGATAGCAGCCCGCGGAAACTTCCGCAGTCTTGGAGCCCCTGGAGGCCTGAAGGAATCCATCCCATGAAAAAAGCGCCCCTCATCATCCTCGTATTACTCACGCTCGCCTGCCGTCTGACGGATGTACAATCCACCCTACCTGCAACCGCAACGGCGCAGAGCAAACCGACATCGGCGCAGGCGAGCACACCTGCGGCGGGGAACGTCGAGCAAGATGTGCCCTACGCCGAGGGTGAGAATCCGGCCCAAAGGCTGGACATTTACTATCCCCCGGAGAGCGCCCCCGCGCCGTGGCCGGTGATGATTTTCGTGCATGGCGGCGGTTGGACGCGCGGCGACAAGCGTCGCGCGGGCTTCAAGGACGATGTGTTCACGCAGAACGGCTACATCTTTATCTCGGTCAACTACCGCATGGCCCCCGAAGCGACCTGGCGTGAGATGGCGCAGGATGTGGCCTCGGCGGTGGCCTGGGTGCAGGCGAACATCGCAGCGCGCGGCGGTGACCCGACGCGCATCTTCCTGATGGGGCATTCCGCCGG
>WGAK01000230.1 GCA_015494815.1 Anaerolineales bacterium
ACAAAACGACGACTTCCGCCGGGCAGATATAGGGACGCTATGCGCTATCTTCCCCCTCGAGTCAGGGCCTCGGTGAGCCGGTTGGCCGCCGCGGTTGCTCATCTCAACCCGGAAGAGTTCTTCCTTGATGTGGGCATCCTTCTGGTGACCACCTTCATCTTACGGCCCTTAGCACCGCTTTGGGCCTGGAAAGGGCCGCTGTGGGCACACCCCTGGGCCGGACTGACGGCCAGCGCCCTGGTCTCCTTTTTCCTGCCCGGCTTCGTGGCCTTGACCCACCACGCGTACACTCGGAGTTCCCTCCCCGCCGGGCTCAAATCCCTCGCCGTGGCCGCCCTCTTTCTCAGTGCCAGCGGGACTTATGTGGGCCCGCCGGCGTTTCTTCTGGCGGTAGCCTTTCCCGGTTATGCGACGCTCCTTTGGCTCATCCCCTTGTGGTTCTGGCTGGCCGTGCTCGGAGGGTTCGTGGCCGAGCGCTGGCTCGGGGCGAACATCCCCCCGGCTTACCTCGTCATCCCCCTGGGGCTTTTCACGGGCCATATCCTCGTCGTGATGGCCGCCATGATTGACAGGAACTCGGCGGCTCCTCTTCTCCTGGCCTTGGCCTTCTGGGCCATCCCGCCGTTGGGCATCACCTTTTTCCTGCGGCTGAAGCCTCTGGTCGGCCGGGGGAACCCTTGGCCGCGCGGAATTTGGCGCGCGATGCGCCCTCTGTTTTTGTCATTGACCTTCGGGGTGACGATGAGCCTTTGGCAGGCGATGACGGTGACGACCATTGCGGCGGTGCTGTTCCCCAACCAGCCGCCGCCGACCGCGGCGCTCTTTTGGGGGTTGGCGCTGGGCGGCATCATCCCCTTGCGGGTGCTGGCCAACCTGGCGCCGCCCTGGCGCCTCGGCAACACCCTTATCGGCCTGGTCACCCTGGTGGGATATCTGAGTTACCTGCTCCACTGGTTGAGGGCAATGGTGTAATCGGCTCCCAGGCCAGAGAGGCTCGGGCCGGAAAGACCGGAGCAGCCCCGGCGATTGGCCGCCGGGGCTGCTCGTTCCCCCTCATGGCCCGGTGTCTACACTCTGCACCAGGGCGTCCAGCAAGGTCAGGCTGGGCGTAAACTGCTGCGGGGTCAGGCTGTTGAGGTACTGCACGGCCTGCTGATTGAAGGCATCCCATTGGGCGGGGTCGTTGGCCGGGGGCAAAGGGGCGAACACCTGAGGGTTGGTGTTCAAGTCGGGCATTTCGGCGTCGGGCAAGCCGGGCGCGGCAATGGGCCAGGTGACATACACCGCGTACTTGCCGTCGGTCGAGGTGCCTCGGAACACATAGCGCAGGTTGGCGTTGCTGACCAGGGCCACGCCCTGGCCTTGCACCTCTAAGGTGCGCACGCCCTGACCGCTGACGAAGCCCAGGTTTTGCCGTTGGGCTTCGTACAGCACCGCGCCGTTTTGCCCCTCCGGCGGGAAGACGAACCCGCCCAACACCTGCTGCGCGTCGGCCAGGGGGATGATGTCCACACAGCCCTGGTCGCAGAAGGCATCGGCCGGGGAGGTGGCCACGCGCCAGATGGTGATGGTCTGGGGGCTATCTACGGTGCCGAAGGTGGTCTGGAAGCATTGCAGGCTCAGCGTCATCCCCTGGGGGATGCGGAGGCGAAAGGGTTGTCCGGGGCAACTCACCGGGATTCCCGCCGGGGTCGGCGAAGCCGGGGGGAGGCTGCTCGCCCCGCCGCCCACCGGGGCCGGCGTGACGCCGCCGGCGAGCACCGGCGTGGGGATTACGCCGCCTGAGTCCTGCGCCGGGGGTGTGAGGTCCACGGAAACACGGCAGGCCCACAGCACCCCCAGCCCAACCAAAAGCAAGCCCCATGTCCACAAACGCCGCATCTTGGCCTCCTTGTCTCAGGGCATACAGCCCATCTTGGTGAGGGAGACGAACAGCATGGTCCGCCCGCCCACGGGGATGTTGGTCAGCGAAATTTCGCCGTAAGCGTATTTGTAGGTGCCGGAGAAGCCCTGGTCGAACTGCAATTCCAGCAGCGAGGGCGAGCGGCGCGTCTCCTGGTAAGTGCCGCTGTAGAGAACCTGCCCGTCCAGCCACAGGGTGTAGGTGGTTTGTTGGGCGTCGAAGTCCAGTTGCATCCCATAGGCGTCAACGCCCACCCAGCCCAGACCGCAATACGAGGTCACATTGCCGAATTCGGTGAGCACCTGAGGCGCAGGGGGCTCGCCGATGGTCACTTCGCGGGTCTCGCCGCTCTGCAGCACCAGGGTATCGGCCGTCAGGTAGCGGGTGACGGTGCGTCCGCCGGCATCCCAAAAGCCGGCTGCAGCCACATAGGCGTACGCGATGCCGGGCTGAAAGTCCGACACGGTGAGGCAGCCGTTGGTGGGAATCACCTGGGTCACATCGAGGATGACTTCCTCCTCACGCTGGATGCCCTGAGCATCGGTGTACCGGAAGACCAGGCTGACCACAGGGGACTGTGAGGTGTTGCAGAATTGCACGGTGGCCGGGGCCTGCCCGCCGTTGCCATTGCCATCCCCGCCGCCCAGGTCCACCTCGTTGGGGTCGAAGGTCATGTAGGCCGGGGGCTGCTGCAATTCGGGCGGCGCCTCGACCATACCGCTGCCCGCGTCGCCGCTATCGCCGGGAGGCGAGCCGCTGTTCCCCGGCGCATTGCCATTGCTGCCCCCGCCCGACGCCGTGCCGCCGCCGGAGGCGATGTTCCCCCCGCCCGAAGGCGCGTCGCTCCCGGCGTTCCCGGCGCCAGGATTGGGCGGTGCACCGGTATTGCCGGTGCCCGGCGAGGCATAGCCCCCGCCATCCGCGGCCTGCGGCAGGCAGGGCTGCACCGAAACCTGCATCGGCGTCGCGGGGTAGCGCACCGTCTTCCCCGCGGCGTCCGTGGCCTGAATCTGAAATTCCAGTGGCACCGGCTGGCCGGTGTAGAAGCGCGAGCCTTCGCTGCCGGCGGGGATTTGCACGGTGTAGTATCCGCCGCCGGACGCGGTCATGGGCACCTGCAAGAAGTCGGTATGGCCGGGATAGCGATACAGCAGCCACACGGCCGACAGCGCGGTGTCGTCGCTCACCTGGGCAGAGACGGTGAGCATGGTGGGCGAACAAACGCCGCCCATGAACACGGTGCCCGGCGCGACCACGTTGGCCACCACCGGCGGGGCGGTGTCTTGCTGCGGCGCGGCCCCGGCCGGCGCGGCGGCCATCCCGCCGTTGCCCGTCGCGTTCCCCGGCGGCGGCGCCGTGGAAGTCGTCCCCAGGCTACAGGCCAGCATGACCAACGCCAGCGTGGCGGATGCGGCCAGCAGCCGATATGTGCGTCTGCGCCTTTTCATCGTCGCACCTCTCAAGGAATCTCGGAATAAGCGGCGAATTCGAGATAGCCCGTGGGTACACTGTCGTCGTACAACGCGTCCAGCAGCCGGATGAACCCGATTTGCCCGGTCCCGGTGCGCACGCACAGGAGCGGCACCTGGGAGGGGCCGTGGGTCACATTCACGTTTTGCACTACAGGGTCGCCGTACAGGAACCGCGCCCGGCACTCTTCCAGGTCATTCGCGTTCTCGCCGGTCACCGCCGAGGGCTCCAGGGTGATGAAATCCGCGCCGTTTTCCTGCACGACGAACAGCCCGTCCTCGGCAACGAAGCGAAAGTCGGGCCAGCCGTCTTGGTTCAGGTCATAGGTTTGATCCGGGTACAGGGTGACATCCGTGTCATACCAGAACGCCTCCGCCTGAGCCTGGACGGTGACGCTCACATCCTGGGTCACCACCGTGGGGTTGTCGCAGGCCCCTCCGTGGGCTTCCAGGGTGTGAAAGAAGGTCTGGTCCGCATCCACCGCGGGCGCCGTCAGCGTCACGGTGCCGTTGGCGTCCACCGGCTGACCATCGAGGTACACCCCGCAAGGCGCGTCTTGCACCTCCCACTCCAGGGCGTAGGTCTCGCCTTCCACCACGACGGAGGGCCAGACGGCGAAGGTGATGATGGTCGGCGTGGGGTCGGTGCAGGGGCGCAGGGTGACATAGATGGGGTTGGACTGGTCGGTGCCGGCCTCCGAATCCACGGCCACGGTGAGGGCCAGTTGCCCCTCGGCGGGGGACGCGTTGCCGTACCAGGTGTTGAGGTCAATGCCGGCGGCAAAGGTGTTCCCGCTCACATAGGTCAGCGGTGCCTCACCGAGATACTGGGGCGCGGTGTTGGGCGCGGGCACGTACCCCAAAATCACCCACGCCTGTTGCACCGCGCTCGCGGGGACGATGTCGGCCTCGACTTCCAGCAGGGTGGGCTGGTCCGGGCCTCCGCAGGCCATCCCGGCGTAAACCGGGTCCGGCCTGGCCACCACGGACTGCACCTGGGGCGGCGTCGCGCCCCCAGGGCTTCCCCCGGAGGCGCAGCGGGCGAGGGGATGGCGCTGCGCCGCGCTGGTGAGCGTCTGCCCGTCGGTGGTGGTGATTTCCACATAGTAGGCCAGGCGGTCCACGGTGGCGTCGGAGGGCAGTTCCTGGCCCACCTCGATGCGGGCCATGTAGTTGCCGATGCCCTGCTCGCGATACATGGCCGCGCGGCGGGAGAAATCGTTGGCCGGGGCGCTGCTCGACTCATAGTGGTAACGCACCTGTGCCGAGGCCACGCGCTGGATGTCGTCCACGACC
>WGAK01000231.1 GCA_015494815.1 Anaerolineales bacterium
CTTTCGCGGCCGAAGGAGGGCTGGAAGGCCAGATCGTGGACCTTTCCTTTACGCCCGACGCGCTCTACGCGCACTTGCAGCGCACATGGGAAACGCGCGCCGACCTCGTGCCGCAATTGCGAGCCATGCGCACCATGCTGCGCCAACGCGCAGCCGACAATCGCCGCTTGTTGCAAGTGCATGGGACGCGCGCGGCCTCGGAGCCGACCCCTCCTGCGCCGCGTGCCTGGCGTGTGTTGGCCCCCGCCATCTGGCAGCAAATCGGCGGCGCGTATCCGCGCCTGCGCACCCTCGAAGCCGTGCAGCAGCGGTACGCGGAACTGGAGGCCGCGCACCGGACGCTGCAACAGCAGTACGCGGAACTGGAGGCCGCGCACCAGACGCTGCAAGCCTGGCAGATGGCCGTGACGCGCAGCCGGGCCTGGCGCCTGGTGCAAATGCTGTGGCGGCTCCGTTTGAGGCTTCTGCCGCCTGGAGCCTGGCACACGCGCGCGCTGGCTCGAACTTATCGAGCCCTGCGGCGTGGTCTGCGCCCTACGCACTGGGCGCGTGCGTTGCTGCAATACCTGCTGCAACCTCGTGGTGTGTTTGGCCGTGAATTGGCATGGGACGACCATACGGAGGTCGTCTTGTACACCGACCGCGCCGACTTCTGGCCCGACTATCGCCCGCGCCGCCGTCTGCAAGAGGCGCCCGCGCCCGACCAACTTCGGGTCAGCGTCATCATGGCCGTCAAAAACGAAGCCGACACCGCGACGCGCACCTGGCAGGCGCTTTTGGCTCAACGGCGCCTGCCCGACGAGGTCGTCATTGTGGACACGGGTTCCACCGACGAGACCGTGCCCCTGCTGCGGCGCCTGGCCCAAGACGCGCCTTTCCCCGTGCAAATTTTGGAACATCCGGGCTTCAACATCGCCCAGGCGCGCAATGCGGCCGTCCGGGCGGCCCGGCATTCCATTTTGGCCACCGCGGACTTCGGGACTTTGCCAGACCCCTGGTGGCTGGAAAGTTTGCTCAAGCCCTTTGCCGACGATGCCCAAATTCAGGTGGTGGGAGGGCTTTACCGTCCCATTGACGAGCATGGCGCGCCGTCGCCTACGGCGCCGCTGTGGGGGTGGCACCATCCCGAATGGCTTTATCCGGCCACCTACTTGCCGCCGGGCGTGAGCACCGCCTTTCGTCGCGAGGCCTGGCAGGCCGTGGGCGGCTATCCCGAGTGGCTGACCATGACCGGCGAAGACACGCTGTTTGCCATTGCGCTCAAACAGCAAGGCGGGCGCTGGGCCTTTGTGCCCGAGGCCACGGTACGGTGGATGGCCCCGCGGACGCTGGGCGAATTCGTGCGCAAGATGTATCGCTGGTCCATTGGGGACGGTGAAAGCGGCGCTCATGCCAGTACCTATTGGAAATATTTGCTTTCCAATGCCGTGTTTTCGGGTGTGGTGCTGTTGGCGCTGCTGGCGCTCCTCAGCGCGGGCCTTGTATCTGGCCCGCTTGGGTGGCGGCTGCTGGCCGCTGTGGGTGGCGCGCTGCTGATGTGGCGCACCGAACGCTGGTTTGCGGCCCAGGGCTTCCCGGGGCGTTGGGCCGTGTACGAATTCATGGGGCGCTGGGCCAAGGTTTTGGGCTTTTGGAAAGGTGCACGGCGGCGGCCGCAAGTCGAGCGCCGTAAGTGGGCATCGAAACGGGGCGCGGTGGTCGTGTTGGCCCCCGTTCCTCTGGACGACACCGGTGGCGGTTCCCGCTTCGCGCAGTTGGCCTTGGCCCTGGCGCGGGCCGATTTTCAGGTCTTCTACTTCAATCGCTACCCCAAATACGAAAGTGTGGACCTGGGACTGCATCTGACTCATCCCAATCTGGAAGCGCAGCCCTTTACCCACGGGGCTTACGAGCGCTTTTGGCGCGCCCATAAGGATTTGTGGGCGCAGCATCGACCGGTCGTGCTGGTGGAGTTCCCGCATCCCGACTTCGTGCCGTGGATTCAGGCCGCCAAGGCTCGGGGCGCGACGGTGGTGTACGATGTGGTGGACGCGTGGGATACCGACCTGGGCGGCGACTGGTATCGCCGCGAAGTCGAGTTGACCATCCTTCGCCAAAGCGACTTGGTGCTGGCCACCGCGGAGCCTTTGGTGGCGCATATCCGCCGGTTGAGCGGTCGGGACGCGATTTTGGTGCCCAACGCGGTCAATCGTCGCATCTTCGACCCCCGCCGCGCCTGGCCGCGACCGGAGGACCTGCCCGAGGCGGTCTGGAGCGCGTTGTACATCGGCGCCCTCTGGGGGAGTTGGTTCGCCTGGGACCTGTTGGCCCGCCTCGCGCAGCAGCATCCCGAGGCGGCCATCGTGGTCATCGGCGATTATCGGGGCCAGAGCCCGGTGCCGATGCCGTCCAATGTGCATTTTTTGGGGCTGAAGCCGCAGCGCGTGTTGCCGGCTTATTTGCAACATGTGGATGTGGCGTTGGTGCCGTGGAAGATTAACGCCATCACCCGGGCCACCAGTCCGTTGAAGGTGTACGAATATCTGGCCATGCACCGTCCGGTTGTCGCCCCCGACATCCCGCCGTTGGAAGGCGCGCCGGGCATTTGGCGTTATCAGCGGCCGGACGAGTTTGTCGCGGCCGTGGA
>WGAK01000232.1 GCA_015494815.1 Anaerolineales bacterium
CATCCTGGCCGAAGCCGATGGAGGAACTCCCCGTCTCATCCTCATGGCCACGGGCTCCGAAGTTCACCTCGTCCTCGCGGCCCGGGACGTGTTGCAGGCCCAGGGCATTCCCACCCGCGTCGTGGCCATGCCCTCCTGGGAGATCTTCGAACGCCAGCCCGAGAGCTACCGCCGACACGTGCTTCCTCCCGAGGTGACGGCTCGATTGGCCGTGGAGGCTGCCGCTCCCCTTGGCTGGGAACGCTACATCGGGACCAGAGGAGCGGTCATCGGGGTCGAACGCTTTGGGGCGTCGGCCCCTTACAAGGTGTTGATGGAGCACTTCGGCTTTACCGTGGACAACATCGTCGCCCGCGCCCGAGCCCTACTGACATCGGACGAGGAAGGCTAAACACCGAGGAGGAACAACCCTCCGCGACTTTCAAGACCTCGGGGGGCTACCAAGAAATTTCTCGGATAAGTTGTACTGATTTCTCTTAATATGGGGTAGTGTGGGGATACCTTGACTTTTGTAACCAAAAGGAATAACATATCCTTGGCATCGTAGGCATTGCCTGCGGTAACCTCGACGACCATCATAAAGAGACGCCTACTGTAAGGCAAACGATGAATTAGCTGTAGTGATTACTGCCACCGCCGAGCTCCATAGTTAGGGAGAACGAAAACCGGTTTATTGCTCACCATCCATCCAAGGAATTACATACAGAGACCGAAAATGTATCCTGATGTTGCTCAAACTCACAATAAAATCCGGCAACTGGCTCCTCAATTTGCGCGATTTGTGCAACAAGCGGTGGCTCACTCGCATAATGAAGCCGAGTTCGAGCGGCAAGTCAACAACGAGGTCGAACGGCTAGCAAAGCAATTAGGGATCGACCTCCTTTTTCGCGAACAATACACACTGGCCACGGGCCGCGCCGACGCAGTATACAACCGCTTCATCATCGAATATGAGCCGCCCGGGTCCCTGCGTCCCAACCTACGCCACGGCCACACGCAGCACGCCGTCCAACAGGTTAAGGACTACATTGTGGGCCTAGCCAAAGCCGAAAAGCACGACCGCGACCGCTTGCTGGGCGTGGCCTTCGACGGGCATTACTTCATCTTCGTCCGCTACCACGAGGGCCACTGGATCGTCGAAGAGCCGCTGGAGGTCAACGCAGCCTCCTGTGAGCGCTTCCTGCGCTCGCTCTTTTCCCTCTCCTCCGGTCGCGCGCTCATCCCCGAAAACCTGGTGGAGGACTTCGGCAGCCAGAACGTCCTCAGCCGCCAGGTCACTCGCGCCCTGTACAACGCCCTGGAGGGCCACACTGGCGACCTGACGGCCCACCTGTTCGCGCAGTGGAAACTGTTTTTCGGCGAAACCGCAGGGGCCGACGCCGCGGCAGGCAAACTGAAACATAAGAAGGAACTGCGCGCCTTCGCCCGGGGCATGGGGCTGCGTGGCGGACAGGTGGACATGCCCCGCTTCCTCTTCGCCCTGCACACCTATTTCTCCTTCCTGGTCAAGAACATCGCCCGGCTGGTGTTGCAGGCCTACGCGGGCGGCGGCCTGGGGGCCACGCCGCTGACCACCATCGCCAACCTGCACGGCGAGGCCCTGCGCCGCGAACTGCGCCGCCTGGAAAGCGGCGGCCTCTTCCGCGCCCTGGGCTTCAAGAACCTGCTGGAGGGCGACTTCTTCGCCTGGTATCTCGACGCCTGGAGCCCCGACATCGAGGACGCGCTGCGGCAGGTGCTGGCCCGCCTGGCCGAGTACAACCCGGTCACCGTGCAGGACGACCCCTACAGCGCCCGCGACCTGCTGAAGAAACTCTACCACTACCTGCTGCCGCGCGACATCCGCCACGACCTGGGCGAGTTCTACACCCCCGACTGGCTGGCCGAGCGCCTGCTCAACATGCTGGGCGAGCCGTGGTTCATCTTTCCCAAGGGAAACCGCCCGCCCAGGGGCCTGCCCGAGAAGCGCCTGCTCGACCCGGCCTGCGGCTCCGGCACCTTCCTGGTGCTGGCCATCCGCGCCCTCAAGGCCAACGCCGCCCTGGCCGGGCTGGCCGAAGCCGACACCCTGGAAGTCATCCTCAACAGCGTGGTGGGCATCGACCTGAACCCCTTGGCGGTGATGGCCGCCCGGGTGAACTACCTGCTGGCGGTGGCCGACCTGCTGCCCTACCGCCGCAGCGAGGTGGAAATCCCGGTCTACCTGGCCGACAGCATCCTCACCCCAGCGCGGGGTCAGGGGCTCTTCGCCCAGCATCGCCGCATCCTGGAGACCGCGGTCGGGCCGCTGCCCGTGCCCGAGGTCATCGACACGCGCGCTGAGATGGAACGCCTGACCGACCTGCTGGAAGAGTACGTCGTCGGCGATTTCACCACCGAGGCCTTTCTGGCGCGCTGCCAGC
>WGAK01000233.1 GCA_015494815.1 Anaerolineales bacterium
CCCCGGGCCGCATGGCCGCGGCCGACTATGTCTTGCAGCCCTTCCGCCGCGAGGAAGCCGAGGCCTGGCCCTGGATTGCCGACCGGGCCGTGGAGGGCATCCGCCTGTGGCTGACGCAGGGCCTGGACGCGGCCATGAACCGGGTGAATGCCGCGCCTGCGGTGGAGCCGTGAGCCTTCGGAGACGGCGTTGTTTCGGATGGGACGGCTCAAACAAGAGCGGCCACTCCGAGTGAGGGGGGCACCCGGAGCAGCCGCTGTTTTCTTTATAGCAGAAAATCGTCGTTCGTCAAGGGCCGATTTACGCCGCCCCTGGGGCGAGCCCCCGGCCCTGGCCTGGAGGATGGCATGAGCAAGCCTTTGCCACCACCCGAAGTCCGCCTGCGCGAGCATCTGACTTTCCTGTACGGCGCGGCCGCGGCCGAAGACCTCTTCCCCCGCCTGCTGGCGCGGCTGCGCGCGTTTCGCACCCGGTCCGGGGCGCCGCCCGCGCCCACCCGGCGCACCCTGACCCACCGCGACGCGTTGCTCATCACCTACGGCGACCAGGTGCAGGCTCCCGACGAGCCGCCCCTGCGCACGCTGCATCGGGTGCTGCGGGCCTGGGCCGCAGATGTGTTGCCGTGGGTGCACCTGCTGCCCTTCTTCCCCTATTCGTCCGACGACGGCTTCGCGGTCATGGACTACACCCAGGTGAACCCCGCGCTGGGCACCTGGGCGCACATTCAGGCCCTGGCCCAAGATTTCGACTTGATGTTCGACGCGGTCATCAACCATGTCTCCAGTCGTCACCCGTGGTTCCGGCGCTTTTTGCAAGGCGACCCCGCGTACGCGGATTTCTTCATCACCGTGCCGCCCGATACGGACCTGTCGGCCGTGGTGCGCCCGCGGCCGTGGCCGCTGCTCACGCCGTTCGATACCCCGCGCGGCCGGGTGTGGGTGTGGACCACCTTCAGCGCCGACCAGGTGGATTTGAACTACCACAACCCGCGGGTGCTGGAGCACGTGCTGGAGGTCTTGCTGTTCTATGTGGCCCACGGCGCGGCCATGCTGCGCCTGGATGCCATTGCTTACATCTGGAAAGAGGTGGGCACTTCGTGCATTCACCTCGAAGGCGCGCACCGGCTGGTGAAACTGCTGCGGGCCGCGTTGGACATCGCTGCGCCCCAGGTGCTGCTGCTCACCGAGACCAATGTGCCCCACGCGGAGAACATCGCCTATTTCGGCAACGGCTACGACGAAGCCCAACTGGTCTATCAATTCCCCCTGCCGCCGCTGGTGCTGCACACCTTTGCCACGGGCGACGCGACGCGGTTGACGGCCTGGGCGCAGCAGGTGCGCGCGCCTTCGCCGGCCACGACCTTCTTGAACTTTCTGGCCTCGCACGATGGCATTGGCGTGCGGCCCGTGGAAGGCATCCTGAGCCCCGCGGAGGTGGACGCGCTGGTGCAGCGCACCCTGGACCACGGCGGGCTGGTGTCGTATCGCAGCCGTAGCGATGGCAGCCGCAGCGTGTACGAACTCAACATTTCGTACTTCGACGCGCTGTCCGCGCCCCAGGCGGCCGAGCCGTTGGCCTTGCAGGTAGCCCGTTTCGTAGCCGCGCACGGCATCATGTTCAGCCTGGCGGGCATGCCCGCGGTGTATGTGCACAGCCTGTTCGGTTCGCGCGGGGACCCCGAGGCCGCGCGGCGCAGCGGACACCCGCGGGCCATCAACCGGGCGCGTTTTCGTTACGACCGCCTGACCCGCGAGTTGCGCAGCCCCACCCATCGCCGCGCGCGAGTGTATGCCGGGCTGCGGCGCTTGCTGCTGGCCCGTCGCGCGCAACCCGCGTTTCACCCGCAAGGCGGGCAGCAAGTGCTGGACGCGGGCCCGGGGGCCTTCGTGGTCTGGCGCGAGCCTCCGCCCGGCGCGGGCGGCGCGCCCGTGTTGGCGGTGCACTCGGTGCGGGCCGAGCCGCAACACCTGCGCATACCCTTGCCCGCGTCCGCGCCGGCGGGTTTGTGGGAAGATGTGCTCGCGGCCGGCGCGCAAGCCGAAGTCGTCGCCGGACATTTGACCATGTCCCTGGCGCCCTATCAGGTGCGCTGGTGGCGCCCGGCATCAAATTGACGCTCGCGCGCGGGCGTAGTACACTTGCCGTGGCGAAGTTTGGACGCCCGAGGGGTGCAACATGACCATGGAAAGCCAAGAGGGTGGTCGGCGTTGGAGCAGCAAGGTAGCCCGCGCCCTGGCCGCGTGGCTGCTGGTGGGCCTGGGCGGCGCAACGGCTGCGTGGCCGGCCTGGTTGCTGGCCGCGGCCTTGTGGCCGTGGTCGCCGGGCCTCACGCGCGCTGACCGGTCGCCGAGCCGCTGGCTGCCGCCGGTGCTGGGCGCGCTGGCCGCGGGCGCGTTTTGGGGCGCGTGGTTGGACATCCCGCCGCGCGGGCTGGGCCTGGCCGCGTTCCTCAGCGCCGCGGCCCTGGCCCTGTGGGCCGGTGTGGGCCAGGCGCGCGGCCAACGCGCCCCCGCGCGGCTGGCGCTGGCCGCGGCCGTGTTGCCCTCGCTGAGCCTGGCCGCCTGGGCCGCGAGCCGGCGCGCGTGGGCCCTGGCCGGGCTGGCCCTGGCGGCTGCGGGGGCCGCGGTGCTCTGGGCCTGGGCCGGACATGTGTTCGTGTCCTTCGCCCGCCACCAGCGCCCCTCGGCCGCGGCGGTGGCCGGGCTGTTCTTCGTGGCCACGCTGAGCCTGGGGGCCGCGGCCGGGTTCGCCACCCGCGCCGACACTTCCACGAATGCGGCCCCTTCCCTGCCCACGCCTCACCCCGCGCTGGCCGCCACCCTCACCGCGGTCGCCGCGCCCCACGATCTGTCTCTTATACACATC